>JAGREA010000310.1 GCA_020446745.1 Rhodobacterales bacterium
CATGTCGGACAGATTGTAAGTCTGTTGCAGGCGGGAGTGGGTGCCGATCAGGTCGGAGTCGTTGATGTAGGCGTCATACAGGTTGCGCTTGGTCTGCATCTGGGTCTGCACGGCCTGCACGACCTCGCCCTCGCCCAGAAGCTGGTGGTTCACCTTGATGCCGGTGATTTCCTCGAAGGCCTTGGTCAGGGTCTTCGATTCGTATTCGTGGGTCGGAATGGTTTCCGACAGCACGTTGATTTCCATGCCCTTGAAGGGTGCGGCGGCGTTGACGAACCACTGCATTTCCTTCATCTGGTCCGCCTTCGACAGGACGGACGGCTGGAATTCGCCGTTGATCCACTTCTCGGCTTCGGCCATCCCGGCTTGGGATGGCGCCGCCCAGCACAGGGCCAGTGCGGCGACGGTCGTCATGAGTCTCAACTTCATGACATCTTCCTCCCTTGGTGGTTAAAAGTGCGCCCGTTGCCGGGCCATCGGCGGGGAACCCACTCTGGTTCTCTCATTCCCCGTCAATTCGGTTGTCGTCGGTTTCGGCGGTCCTCCTTCAGACCCAACGGAACACGGCCAGGGCGTAGCCCACCGAGATCACCGTGGCGATCCACAGGGCGCCCGGGTCGGCGGCCAGCCAGGCCAGGTGAATGAAGGCGGACCCCAGCAGCGAAATGAACAGGCGGTCGCCGCGCGTGGTGTCCAGGCCCAGGATGCCGTGGCGGGGCGATCCGCCGGGCCGGGCCCATTCCCAAAGGCTCATGCCGACCAGGAACACGGCGATGACGATGAAGAACGTCGCCGTCTGCCAGGTCCAGGCCATCCATCCCAGATCCATGATCACACCCTCCCCAGGGCGAAGCCCTTGGCGATGTAGTTGCGCACGAAGTAGATGACGATGGCGCCGGGGATGATGGTCAACACCCCGGCGGCGGCCAGCAGGCCCAGTTCATAGCCGGAGGTGGAGGCCGTGCGGGTCATCACCGCGGCGATGGGCTTGGCGGCCACCGAGGTCAGGGTCTTGGCCAGCAGCAGTTCCACCCACGAGAACATGAAGCAGAAGAAGGCCGTCACGCCGATGCCGCTGGCGATCAGCGGCATGAAGATGCGGGTGAAGAACTTGGGAAAGCTGTAGCCGTCGATGTAGGCCGTCTCGTCGATCTGCTTGGGCACCCCCGACATGAAGCCTTCCAGGATCCACACGGCCAGTGGAATGTTGAACAGGCAGTGGGACAGGGCCACGGCCACGTGGGTGTCGAACAGGCCCATGGCCGAATAGAGCTGCAGGAACGGCAAGGCGAACACGGCCGGCGGCGCCATGCGGTTGGTCAGCAGCCAGAAGAACAGGTGCTTGTCGCCCAGGAAGCGGTAGCGCGAGAAGGCATAGGCCGCCGGCAGGGCGAAGAGGACCGATACCAGGGTGTTCACCACCACGTAGATGATCGAGTTGATGTAGCCGCTGTACCAGGTGGAATCGGTCAGGATCTTCACGTAGCTGTCGACGGTGAAGACCTGGGGAAACAGGCTGAAGCCGCCCAGGATCTCGTTGGTCGTCTTGAACGACATGGCCAGCAGGCCATAGATGGGCAGCATGAGGAAGAGGATGTAGAGCGTCGGCACCAGCCAGCGGAACCGGGTCATTTCTGCTCTCCCTTCATGGTGTAGGTGTAGAACAGCCAGCACACCAGCAGCGTCATCAGGAAGTAGATGATGCTCATGGCCGCCGCCGAACCCAGGTTGAACTCGCCCAGGGCGGCCTTCACCAGGTCGATGGACAGGAAGGTGGTGGTGTTGCCCGGCCCGCCGCCGGTCAGCACGAAGGGTTCGGTGAAGATCATGAAGCTGTCCATGAACCGCAGCAGGAAGGCGATGGTCAGCACGTGCTTCATCTTCGGCAGCTGGATGTAGCGGAACACGGACCAGCGCGACGCGCCGTCGATGTGGGCCGCCTGGTAGTAGGCGTCGTCGATGGACTGCAACCCGGCATAGGCCAGCAGCACCACCAGCGAGGTCCAGTGCCACACGTCCATCAGCACCACCGTGACCCAGGCGGAAATGGGCTGGTTGGTGAAGTTGTAGTCGATGCCCATGTGGTTGATCGTGTAGCCCAGCAGGCCGATGTCGGGCAGGGCGAAGATGTTCCACATGGCGCCGACCACGTTCCACGGAATCAGCAGCGGCAGGGCCATCAGGACCAGGCAGACCGAGGCCCAGAAGCCGCGCCGGGGCATGGCCAGGGCCACCGCCACCCCCAGGGGGATCTCGATGGCCAGGATGATGGCGGTGAAGGTGAACTGGCGGCCCAGGGACGACAGGAAGCGTTCCGAGGACATCACCTCGCGGAACCAGCGGGCGCCCTCGAAGAAGAACACGTTGTCGCCGAAGGTGTCCTGGACCGAATAGTTCACCACCGTCATCAGCGGCACGATGGCGTTCAGGGCGACGATGATCAGCACCGGCAGCACCATGAACCAGGCGCGGTTGTTCCAGGTCTTGCCCATGGTTCAGATCCCCCAGTCCACGCGCCAGTCGTTGGCGTAGATGTTGATGGCCGCCGGATCCAGGCGGATGCGCGGGTCGGCGGGCACCTCGGCGCCCTCGTCCAGCACCACGGCGATGTCGTGGGCGTCCAGGCGCACCCGGGCGATCTTCTCGCGCCCGATGTCTTCCACCTTCTGCACCGTCACCGGCAGGCCGGCCGGGTCGAAGGTCACGTATTCGGGGCGGATGCCCAGTTCCACCCGGGCGTCCTGGGGCACGGCCACGGCGTCGGGCAGGGCCACGGCGTGGCCGTCCAGGTGGGCCGTGGTGCCCTCCAGCCGCACCGGCAGCAGGTTCATGCCCGGCGAGCCGATGAAGTAGCCGACGAAAGTGTGGCTGGGGCGTTCGAACAGTTCCTCGGGCGTGCCCACCTGCACCACCTCGCCCTCGTACATCACCACCACCTTGTCGGCGAAGGTCAGGGCCTCGGTCTGGTCGTGGGTCACGTAGACCATGGTGTGGGCGAACTGCTTGTGCAGCAGCTTGAGCTGCGAGCGCAGCTGCCACTTCATGTGCGGGTCGATGACCGTCAGCGGCTCGTCGAACAGGATGGCGTTCACGTCGTTGCGCACCATGCCGCGGCCCAGCGAGATCTTCTGCTGCTGGTCCGCCGTCAGGCCCCGGGCCTTGCGGTTGGCCCAGGCCCCCAGGTCCAGCATCTCGATGGTTTCGGCCACCCGGCGCTTCACCTCGGCCTCGGCCACGTCGCGGTTGCGCAGCGGGAAGGCCAGGTTGTCGAACACCGTCATGGTGTCGTAGACCACGGGAAACTGGAACACCTGGGCGATGTTGCGCTTTTCCGTCGACAGGCCGGTCACGTCCTGGCCGTCGAACAGGATGCGCCCGTGGGACGGCACCAGCAGGCCGGAAACGATGTTCAGCAGCGTCGTCTTGCCGCAGCCCGACGGGCCCAGCAGGGCATAGGCCCCGCCGTCGTCCCAATCCAGGTGCACTTCCTTCAGGGCGTAGTCCGCGTCGTCCACCGGATGGGGCAGGTAGGCGTGGCGGATGTGTTCCAGGCTGATACGGGCCATTGTCGCCTCCTCACGCCGTGGCCGGCCGGTCGCCGGAAACGGCGCGGCCGTCCCGGTCGAACACCATCAGGCGGTGCGGGTTCAGGTGGACCTCGATGGTTTCGCCGGCGCGGAAATCGTGGATGCCGCGGGTCAGCATCACCCATCGCTGGCCGGCGAAATCCAGGTGCACGAAGCTTTCCGACCCGGTGATCTCGGTCACCTGCACGCGCACGTTCAGGGCCACGGTCAGGTCCGTGGCGTTGGTGGGCGACAGGTGGTGGGGGTGGAAGCCCACGGTGTAGGTGTCGTCGGCGATGCCCAGCAGTTCCTCGGGCACGGCGATGGTCTCGCCGGTGGAAAAGCGGAACCGGTCGCCGGCCTTGGTCATGGGCACGGTGTTCAGGGGCGGGTCGGAAAAGGTCTGGGCGGTGATCAGGTCCACGGGGTTGCGGTAGACCGCCACCGTGGGACCGAACTGGGTGACCCGGCCCTGGCACAGGGTGGCCGTGTTGCCGCCCAGCAGCAGGGCTTCCGACGGTTCGGTGGTGGCGTAGACGAAGATGGAGCCCGTTTCCGTGAAGATCTTCGGCAGTTCCTCGCGCAGTTCCTCGCGCAGCTTGTAGTCCAGGTTGGCCAGGGGTTCGTCCAGCAGC
>JAGREA010000311.1 GCA_020446745.1 Rhodobacterales bacterium
ACCAAGTCGGCCAACGACGTGGCCACCGCCGTGGCCGAGGCCATGGACCGCCAGGAACGCGACTTCGCGCTGCGCATGACGGCCAAGGCCCGGGCCCTGGGCATGACGCGCACCACCTTCCGCAACGCCTCGGGCCTGCCCAACCGCTCGCAGCTCAGCACGGCGCGCGACATGGCCACCCTGGCCCGGGCGCTGCTGCGCGACTACCCCCAGTACTACCACTACTTCGAGACCGACAGCTTCCGCTTCGCCGGGCGCACCCACCCCAACCACAACAAGCTGCTGGAAACCTATGCCGGCGCCGACGGCATCAAGACCGGCTACATCCGCGCCTCGGGCTTCAACCTGGTGGCCTCGGCCAAGCGCGGCGGGCACCGACTGATCGGCGTGGTGTTCGGCGGCCGCTCGCCCAAGTCCCGCAACCGCCAGATGGCGCGCCTGCTGGACCGGGGATTCGCCCGCATCGACCCCTACCTGGCCGCCATCGTGAAGATGACGCCCAAGCGCAAGCCCCGCTGGGCCGGTGGCGCGGCCACCTCCGTGGTCCCCTCCGTGGTCCCCTCCGTGGCCCAGGCCCCGGCGGCCCCGGCCGACGCCACCCCCGCGTCGGTGGCCGAGGTGGCCTCGGGCCAGCCTTCGGGCCAGGGCGACGGCGACTGGGGCGTGCAGGTGGGCGCCTACACCCGCCAGGACCAGGCCTATGACATGGCCCGCCGGGCCGTATCCCTGGCCGCCGCCTACCTGGACGACGGCACCATCAAGGTGGTGCCCCTGACCAAGGGCAAGCGCCGGCCGCTGTACCGCAGCCGGGTGCTGGGCCTCAGCAAGAAGCAGGCCTACCGGGCCTGCCGCCTGCTCAAGTCCAAGCGGGTCGGCTGCATGGAACTGCGCGCCACCCGCGAAGTGGCCCAGGCCGACTGATCCCGCCTTCCTTCCGCCTCGGCGATCCGCATCCTGCGATCCGTTCGCAAACCCCTTGACCTTGACGTTGACGTCAACGTTAGGATGGTCCCCAAAATCGACCGGGAGGCCACCATGTTTCTGTCATCGGAAGGCTATCGGGACTCCCTGCGGGCCCTGAAACCGCGGGTGTTCGTCAACGGCGAGCGGGTCGAGTCCGTGGCCGACCATCCCCTGCTGGCCCCCGGCGTGGCGGCCATCGGCCTGACCTACGACGCCGCCCTGGACGACGCCAAGGCGCCGCTGATGCGGGCCACCCAGCACACCAGCGGCCGGGCGGTCAACCGCATGCTGCATGTCAACCGCACGCCCCAGGACCTGATCAACAAGCTGGAGGCCGTGCGCCTGCTGTGCCGCGAGGGCGGCTGCGTGCAGCGCTACCTGAACCACGACGGCTTCAACGCCCTGTTCCAGGTGACCCACGCCATGGCGGCGGACGATGGCGGCGAGGCCCGCGACCGCTTTCTGGCCTACCTGCACCAGGTGCAGGACGCCGACCGCACCGTGGCCATCGCCATGACCGACGGCAAGGGCGACCGGTCGCTGCGTCCCCACGCCCAAAGCAACCCGGACGCCTACGTGCGGATCACCGAACGCGGGCCCGGCGGCATCGTCATCCGCGGCGTCAAGGCCATCGTCACCGGGGCGCCCTACGTGCACGACCTGCTGGTCATGCCGTGCCGGGCCATGACCGAGGCCGACGCCGACTTCGCCGTGTGCTGCGCCGTGCCCGTGGACGCCCCGGGGGTGACCATCGTGTCGCGCCCGGCCGGCCAGCCGGGCAAGCCCGGGGCCCCCTTCAGCGGCCGCTACGGCCAGGCCACGGCGGTGGTGATGTTCGACGACGTGCGCGTGCCCTGGGACCGGGTGTTCCTGGCCGGCGACTGGCGCCACGCCCACGACCTGACGCGCACCTACGCCACCCATCACCGCCACAGCTGCATCGGCGCCCGGGCCGGGTTCGGCGACCTGCTGATCGGCGCCGGGGTGCTGATGAGCCGGGCCAACGGCCTGGAGCCCGAAACCGTGCCCCACCTGCGCGACCGCATGGTGGAACTGATCAAGACCGTGGAGGGCTTCTATGCCTGCGGCGTGGCGGCCTCCGTCTACGGTTTCGCCGATCCGTCGGGCGCGTTCCAGCCCGACGGGGTGTTCGCCAACGTGGGCAAGCTTTTGCTGGCCACCCAGATCTACGACATGCACCGCCTGGCCCACGAGGTCTCGGGCGGCCTGATCGTCGCCCTGCCCGGCCCCGACGAGGACCACAACCCGGCCACGGCCGGCGACCTGGCGGCCATGCTGCAGACCCGCCCCGACGTGCCGCACGAGAAGCGCATGGCCGTGGCCCGGCTGATGGAGGACCTGACGGCCTCGGACGAGGCCGGCTGGTATTCGGTCATCAGCCTGCACGGCGGCGGCTCGCCCGAGGCCATGAAGCGCGAGATCTACCGCTATTATCCGGTCGAGGAACGGG
>JAGREA010000312.1 GCA_020446745.1 Rhodobacterales bacterium
GAAGGGCGGCCCCATGCCGGGACCGCCCCGTACCAGGACGTGGTGGTGAGGAGAGCGCCGGTCAGGCCCGGCTCAACCGGGGCAGGTACTTGCCGACCCGGCGGGCGTAGGCGTCGTAGGTGTCGCCGAACTGGCGGCGCAGGTCCTTTTCCTCGTGGTGGACGCCGATCAGCACGTAGAGCGTCATCACCGCCGCCATCAGCAGGTGGTCCACGGTCATCTGCGGCGCCGCCCACATGCCCAGGAAGATGCCGGTCATCAGCGGGTGGCGCACGTAGCGGTACATCCAGCGGGTGACGAACTTGACCGGCGTGTAGGGCCGTCCGGCCAGGTACAGCCAGACCTGGCGCAGACCGAACAGGTCGAAGTGGTTGATGGCGAAGGTGGAGGCGACCAGGAACGACCAGCCGAAGGCGCTGATGGCATAGAGCGCGACCTGCAGGGCCGGGGTCTCGACGGACCAAACCGTGCCCGGCACCGTCTGCCACAGGCCCAGGGCCAGGGCGAGGCAAATGCCGGTGGCCAGGACGAAGGTGCTGCGCTCGGCGGCCGCGGGGATGATCCGCGTCAGGCGCCGCTTGAACGCCTTGCGGGCCATGACCGAATGCTGCACGGCGAACAGGGCCACCAGGGCCAGGTTGATGGCCACGGCCGCGGCCACGGACTCGCCGGCCAGGGGCACGAAGCCGACCGGCAGCAGACCGAACATCCACAGGATCATCCAGACCAGGGGGCCCATGCCGGCGGCGTAGGCGAGCACGCCATAGGTGAACACGCCCGCCCGGGCGATGCGGGAGTCGGGACGGGAGCGGGGCAGGCTTTCGGGGGTGACGTCGATGGCAGTCATTGGGGCGTTCCTCCAGTTGTACTGCGGCGCATTTTTTCGAAATCCACCGGCCGGCGCTGTGAACGTGTTCACAAACGCGTGAGGTGGGGGAAAGCCCGGCAATGACCCGATAACGGTCTAGAAATATTGACCTTTCCGTGAAAAAGGTCTTAGCTTTGGAAACTTTCCAACGGCCCTTTCGCCGTCCCTTCCGAGGATTTCGCCTTGCCCGACCTGGCCTCCATCGACCTGGCCCCGCTCGCCCTGCTGACCGTCTGCGGCGCCCTCTTCGCCGGCGGCCTGGTCAAGGGCGCCGCCGGGTTCGGCCTGCCCCTGGTGGCGGTGCCGCTGCTGGCCTTCGTGTTCCCGGTGCCCCAGGCGATCGCGCTGATGATGCTGCCGATCCTGGCTTCCAACATCTTCATCCTGGCCCGGGCGCCGGCCCTGAAGCAGACCGTGGTGCGCCTGTGGCCCCTGATCCTGTCCCTGTGCCTGGGCCTGGCCATCAGCGCCCGCCTGCTGAAGGTCATGGACCCCGCGCACCTGCTGATCGGCATGGGGATCGTGGTGCTGATCTTCGTGGCGCAGAGTGTGACCCACGCCAACCTGCGGGTGCGGGCCCGGCAGGAACCCTGGATGGCGCCCATCATGGGCCTCATCTCGGGCCTCATCGGCGGGGTCACCGGGTTCTTCAGCATGCCGGCCATCGCCTACCTGTCGGCCCTGGGCCTGGGCAAGGACGGCTTCGTCACCGCCGTCTGCCTGACCCTCATGTCCGGCGGCGTGACCATGACCGTGATGCTGAACCGGTTCGGCTTCCTGACCCTCTACGAGGTGGTCCTGTCGGGCATCGGGCTGGTGCCGCTGCTGATCGGCATCGCCCTGGGCCAGCGCCTGCGCCACCGCATCAGCCACGAAACCTTCAACCGGGTGGTGCTGGTGCTGATGGCCGTGGTCGGCCTGTCCATGATCGCCCGCGGATTCTAGAATTCACCCCCGTTCGGAGGAGACCCGCCATGGCCGAGCACCTGTACCCCGTCGCCACGTCCCTGACCCTGGCCGTGGCCGAGGCCATCACCGACGCCGCCCTGGCCGCCGGCCGGGCGGCGGATCTGCTGCCCCTGACCGTGGCGGTGCTGGACGCCGGCGGCCACACGGTGGTGCTGAAGCGCGAGGACGGCTGCGGCACCGCCCGGGTGGCCATCGCCACCGGCAAGGCGTCGGCGGCCCTGGGCATGGGCATGGCGACGCGGGTCATCCGCGACCGCATGGCCCAGCGCCCGGCCTTCCAGGCGCAGCTCGCCACCGCCACCGGCGGCCGCTTCATCGGCGTGCCCGGCGGCGTGCTGGTGCTGGACGGGACAGGCACCGCCATCGGCGCCGTGGGGATCAGCGGCGACACCTCGGACCGCGACGAATACGCCGCCATCGCCGGCATCCGGGCCGCCGGCCTGACCCCGGCCCCGGCGGAACCGGCCGAGGACTGGGCGGACTCGAGCCTTTAGGAACCTGCCGGCGACCCCA
>JAGREA010000313.1 GCA_020446745.1 Rhodobacterales bacterium
GGGCCCGGGCATCGGCCGCCCAGGCGGCGCCGCCCAGGACCGCCAGGCCCAGCAGGCCGGCGCCCAGGCGGCTAATTGGGGAAGCGGTCATTGGGGATCACCTTCTCCACCGTGGTCACCGGCGCCGGAATGTCCCAGTGGGCCAGGAAGGCGACGCCACCGGCGATGGCCAGCAGCACCAGCAGGACAAGGATACGCGACAGGCTCTTCATGCGGGCTAACCTCCGGGCGCGGCACCATCAGGGCGATTCCAAATGCCTGGAATATGCTCTAGATAGGAACCATGGCGAATTTTCGGCAGTCTATCGGCTCGGACACCCCCGTTCAACGACCGCCCAGAAAGACCCCATCCCACGATCCGACGGACGGCATCCAGGACGTTGCAGGGACATGAGCGAAGACAGCGACAGGGGCCGGGAACAGCGCCGGGGCGCCGGGCGCACGTCCATCGTCCTGGTCGGCCTCATGGGGGCCGGCAAGACCGCCATCGGCCGGCGCCTGGCCAAGCGCCTGGAGATGCCCTTCGCCGATGCCGACGAGGAAATCGAGAAGGCCGCCGGCTGCTCGGTGGAGGAGATCTTCGCCCAGCACGGCGAGGAAACCTTCCGGTCCGGCGAGCGGCGGGTGATCCACCGCCTGCTGACCGAAAGCGCCCCCCTGGTGCTGGCCACCGGCGGCGGCGCCTTCATGGACCCCGAGACCCGCGCCGCGGTGCGCCAGCACGGCGTTTCCGTGTGGCTGCGGGCCGATCTTGAGGTGCTGCTGGAACGCACCGGCCGGCGCGGCGGGCGCCCCCTGCTGGCCCGCGGCGACCCCCGGCGCATCCTGACCGAGTTGATGGCCAAGCGCTATCCGGTCTATGCCGAGGCCGACATCGTGGTCGATTCTCGCGACGAACCCCACGAAAACGTCATCGACCGGCTGCTGGACGCCTTGACGGCGTTGGAGGAAGGCGGCACATCTTGGACCAGCAGGAAACAGGCCGCCCCATGACCGCGTCACCAGCCCCGCACGTCGATTCCCTGGCCGACTCCCGGGCCGACTCCCGGGCCGAATCCCTGGCCGAATCCCTGGCCGTGGACCTGGGCGCGCGCAGCTATGACATCCTGGTGGGCGACGACCTGCTGGCCGGCGCCGGGGCCCGCATCGCCCCCCTGGCCCGCACCGGCCACGTGGTGGTGGTGACCGACGCCAACGTGGCGCCCCTGCATCTGGACCGCCTGATGGCGTCCCTGGCCGCCGCCGGCCTGCGGGCCGACGCCATCACCCTGCCGGCCGGCGAGGCCACCAAGAGCCTGACCCACCTGGACGGCCTGATCGACCGCATCCTGGGCCTGGGGGTGGAACGCGCCACCCTGCTGGTGGCCCTGGGCGGTGGCGTGATCGGCGACATCGTGGGCTTCGCCGCCGCCGTTACCCTGCGCGGCATGGATTTCGTGCAGATCCCCACCACCCTGCTGGCCCAGGTGGACAGCTCGGTGGGCGGCAAGACGGGCATCAACTGCCGCCACGGCAAGAACCTGATCGGCGCCTTCCATCAGCCGCGCCTGGTGCTGGCCGACATGGACGTGCTGGAAACCCTGCCCGAGCGGGAACTGCTGGCCGGCTATGCCGAGGTGGCCAAGTACGGCCTGATCGACGACCCCGACCTGTTCGCCTGGCTGGAAGTGAACGGCCCGGCCCTGTGCCAGGGCGGCGGCAACGCCCGGCCCCTGCGCCGCCAGGCCGTGGTGGCCAGCTGCCGGGCCAAGGCCCGGGTGGTGGCCGAGGACGAGCTGGAGACCGGCCGCCGGGCGCTGCTGAACCTGGGCCACACCTTCGGCCATGCGCTGGAGGCCGAGTGCGCCTACGACGGCCGCCTGCTGCACGGCGAGGCCGTGGCCATCGGCATGGTCATGGCCTTCGACCTGTCGGTGCGCCTGGGCCTGTGCCCGGCCGCCGATGCCGACCGGGCCCGCGCCCACCTGGCCGCCGTGGGCCTGCCCACCGACATCCGCGCCCTGCGCCGCGACGACTGGACGGCCGAACGCCTGATGGCCCACATGGGCAAGGACAAGAAAGTGCTGGAAGGCCGCCTGACCTTCATCCTGGCCCGCGGCATCGGCCAGTCGTTCATCACCCGCGAGGTGGCGGCCGACGACCTGCGGACCTTCCTGGAGGAAACCCTGACCGCCTGACGCCCCGGGCCGACGAACCACCGCCATGCTGACCACCCTGATCGCCATCTTCCTGCTGCTCATCCTGTCGGCCTTCTTTTCCGGATCGGAAACGGCGCTGACGGCGGCGTCGCGGCCCATGATGCACCTGCTGGCCCAGAAGGGGGACCACCGCGCCGCCCTGGTGAACCGCCTGCACGAGCAGAAGGACCGCCTGATCGGCGCCATCCTGCTGGGCAACAACCTGGTCAACATCCTGGCCTCGTCCCTGGCCACCAGCCTGCTGATCTCGCTGTTCGGCGAGGCCGGCGTGGCCTACGCCACCCTGGTCATGACCCTGCTGGTGCTGGTGTTTTCCGAAATCCTGCCGAAGACCTACGCCATCCAGAACGCCAACCGCATGGCCCTGGGCATCGCCCCGACCATCACCGGCCTGGTGGCCCTGCTGGGCCCGGTGACGGCGACCCTGCAGGTGGTGGTGCGCGCCACCCTGCGGCTGTTCCGGGTCAACGTGGACGGCGCCGACGAGGCCAGCGAGGACGAGCTGCGCGGCGCCATCGCGCTGCACGACGGCGAAGAGGACGACGTGGTCGAACAGGAACGCAAGATGCTGGACAGCATCCTGGACCTGGACGACGTGGAGGTGGGCGAGATCATGACCCACCGGCGCAGCGTGCTGCTGATCGACGCCGCCACCCGGCCGGCCGACCTGGTCGACCAGGTGCTGGCCAGCCCCTACACCCGCCTGCCGATCTACAGCGAGGAGCCGGACAACGTGATCGGCGTGCTGCACGCCAAGGCCCTGCTGCGGGCCGTGCGGGCCCACGGGGCGGACCTGGACGACCTGGACATCGTGGCCCTGGCCAACCCGCCCTGGTTCATCCCCGAGGCCACCACCCTGCTGGACCAGTTGCAGGCCTTCCGCAAGCGGCGCGAACATTTCGCCCTGGTGATCGACGAGTACGGCAGCCTGATGGGCATCGTCACCCTGGAGGACATCCTGGAGGAGATCGTCGGCGACATCAGCGACGAGCACGACATCACCGTGGCCGGCGTGCGGCCCCAGCCCGACGGCAGCTACCTGGTCCAGGGCACGGTGACCATCCGCGACCTGAACCGGCGCTACGACTGGAACCTGCCCGACGAGGAGGCGGCCACCGTGGCCGGCCTGGTGCTGCACGAATCGCGGCGCATCCCCGAGGTCGGTCAGGCGTTCCTGTTCCACGGCTTCCGGTTCGAGATCCTGCGCCGCCAGCGCCACCAGATCACCACCCTGCGGGTCACCCCGCCAGCGCCCGACGGCGAGGGGGCGGATTCGGCGTCATGACCTCGGCCGACCCGTCCCTGGACCGGCTGATGGCCCGCGTCGGCCCCACCCTGTGCGACCCGGCGGCCCCGCCGCCC
>JAGREA010000033.1 GCA_020446745.1 Rhodobacterales bacterium
CCCTGTCCGTGGCCATGGCGGATGCCCAAATGCGCCGGACGGTGGCCCTGTACGGCGTCGCCGGCCGGCGCTTCACCACCGCCGCCACCGCCGTCATGCGCCTGCTGCGCTCGGCCGACTGGAGCGCCCACGAGGACGCGGCTTAGCACCAGGCGGCGTCAGGCGATTTCGGGCAGGAAATCCAGCAGCTCTTCCGGCGCCATGCGGCGGGTGAAGTCCGGGTCCACGAAGCGGCCCAGGATGCGCCGCCCGGCGCCCACCACGAAGGTGGCGGGGATGGGCACGAACCAGCCGTCGTTGCGCTGGAAGCGGGCCAGGTCGGTGCCCCGGCCCAGGAAATACTCCCGCAGCACCGGCCCCAGCGACACCATCAGCCCGCAGGACAGGGCGTAGCCGTTGTCGATGTCCGTCAGCACCGGGAAGGGCAGGGACAGGCCGGCGCGCAGGCGCGTCACCTCGGTGGCCACCTCGGGCATGATCGACACCAGGGTGGCGCCCCGCTCGGCGATGGCGCCGTGCACCTCGGCCAGGGCCAGCAGTTCCAGGCGGCAGAACGAGCACCAGTGGCCGCGGTTGAAGCTGATCACCACCGGGCCGCGCGACACCATGTCCGACAGGCCGTGCAGGCGCCCGTCGCTGTCGGGCAGCAGGAAGTCGGGCAGGGCCGTGCCCACGGCCGGGGCCTGGGCCCCGGCGCCGGAGTCCACCAGGCGCTTGATGATGGCGCGGTAGATCTCCGACACGTCCACGTTGGCCGTTTCCAGATAGCGCACATAGGCCGCCAGGCGGGTCGCCAGGGGCGCGTCCAGGCAGCGGATCTCGTCGAACCCCTTGGGTGTGTCGCTCATGGTCTGGCCTGCGTCGTGGACGGGGAGGTGTGCCCATGAAAGCACGGCCGCCGCGCGGGCGGCGATACCTTTTGGGTATGGAAACGATCAGGACCTTTTAGTTCCGAACGGCCCGCCGCCGACGCACCCTTTGGGCATACCCGGTCACCGACGACCGACAACCCGAACCAACCCGCAGACACCCAAAGGAGCGACATCATGAACACCACCTTCAACGCCAAGAACATCCTGCTGGCCGCCGCCACCATCGGCACCGCCCTGACCCTGGCCGGCGCCCCCACCACCGCCCAGGCGGCGGACAAGGAGAAGTGCTACGGCGTCGTCGCCGCCGGCATGAACGACTGCGCCACGGCCCATTCGTCCTGCGCCGGCACCTCCAAGGTCGATCGCCAGGGCGACGCCTTCATCGCCCTGCCCAAGGGCCTGTGCACCCGCATCTCCGGCGGCAGCCTGGAGCCGAAGAAGGGCTGATTGCCGGGTCCTTCGTTCTTCCACCCTTCCCCCAACCGTTCGCGGAGTTCAGCACCATGACCCTCCCTCCCAACCCCGCCGCCTTCGCGAACAGCCCGGTTCCGGCACGGGCCGGAATCGGGCTCAAGTTCCCCCACGTGGAGGCCATCCTGGCGGCGCCCCGGCGCGTCGCCTGGGTGGAGGTCCACGCGGAAAACGCCATGGCCGACGGCGGCCCGACCCTGGATGCCCTGGACCGGGTGCGCCGCCGCCTGCCCCTGTCGGTGCACGGCGTGGGCCTGTCCCTGGGCGGATCGGCCCCCCTGGACCGCGACCACCTGGCCCGCCTGGCCCGGGTGGTCAGGCGCTTCAACCCGGCCCTGGTGTCCGAACACCTGGCCTGGTGCGGTTCCGGCGGCGCCTACCTGAACGACCTGCTGCCCGTGCGCTACGACCGCCGGGCCCTGGATACGGTGATCGGCCACGTGCACCAGGTGCAGGAGACCCTGGGCCGCACGATCCTGCTGGAAAATCCGTCCCTCTACCTGGCCTTCGCCGGCACCGATTTCGCCGAGCCCGCCTTCCTGAACGAGATCACGGCGCGCACCGGCTGCGGCCTGCTGCTGGACGTGAACAACGTGGTGGTCAGCGCCGGCAACCTGGGGTTCGACCCCGTGTCCTACCTGAACGCCCTGGACCTGGCGCCGGTGGGCGAGATCCACCTGGCCGGCCACCACAAGCGCCGGGTGGGTGACGCCCTGCTGCGCATCGACGACCACGGCTCGCCCGTGGCCCCGGAAACCTGGGGCCTGTTCGCCCGCGCCCTGGCCCGCACGGGCCCCGTGCCCACCCTGATCGAATGGGACACCGACGTGCCCGACCTGTCGGTCCTGCTGGCCCAGGCCGCCAAGGCCGACCGCCTTCTGGAGGCTTACGCCCATGTTGACGCAGCCTGACCTGGAGCGGGCCTTCCGCGACCACATCCTGGGGGCCGACCTGCCGGCCAGCCTGCTGGACGCCCTAACGCATGGCCCCGTGGTCCCGGCAGCCGAGGTTCTGGCCATCCACCGCAACACCTTTGCGCTGGGCTTGGCCGAGGCCCTGGGCGCCCTGTTCCCGGCCGTCCGCGCCGTGGTGGGCGAGGACTGCTTCGCCGGCCTGGCCACCGCCCACGCCCGGGCCCATCCGCCGCGCACCCCCGTGCTGTCGGCCCACGGCGACACCTTTGCCGATTTCCTGGCCGCCCATCCGGCCGTGGCGGGCCTGCCCTATCTGGCCGACCTGGCCCGCCTGGACCGGGCCTGGACCGAAGCCCAGCACGCCGCCGACGCCCCGCCCCTGACCACCGACGACCTGTGCTGGGCCCTGTCGGCCGGCCCGGTGCCGGTGCTGCGGCCCCATCCGGCCCTGCGCGCCTTGCGCCTGGACCACGGGGTGCGGGACCTGTGGCACCGCGCCCGCCGCCCCGACGATGACGCCGACGTGCCTGCTGTCGCCCCCGGCCCCCAGTACGTGCTGGTCGTGCGGCCCCACCTGGCCGTGACCGTGCACGCCGCCGACGCCGGCATCCACGCCCTACTGAATGCCCTGGCCGCCGGCCGGGCGCTGGAACCGGTCCTGCACGACGCCCGGGCCGCCGACCCCGCCTTCACCCCGGAAGACACCCTGGGCCGCCTGGTGGCCCTGGGCGCCTTTGATTGCATCCCTCAACCCTGATCCCTGGAGGACCCAACCCATGAACGCATCCCTGAACGTTGCCCTGGACCCGCCGCGCCGCGCCGGTCCCGTGTCCCTGGTCCGGCGCCTGGTGGCGCGCCTGAACCTGCTGCCCAACGACGTCATCTCCCTGGTCGCCCGCATCGGCGTGGTGGGCATCTTCTGGCGTTCGGGCCAGACCAAGGTGGACGGCTTCACCGTCACCGACGGCGCCCTCTACCTGTTCCAGGAGGAATATAACCTGCCCCTGATCCCGCCCGAGGTGGCGGCCCACATGGCGGCCCTGGCCGAACACCTGCTGCCGGCCCTGCTGGTCATCGGTCTGGCCAGCCGGTTCAGCGCCGCCGGCCTGCTGGCCATGACCATCACCATCCAGATCTTCGTCTACCCCGGCAGCTGGCCCGACCACTTCACCTGGGCCGCCGCGCTGCTGTTCCTGATCGCCCGGGGCCCCGGCGCCCTGTCCCTGGACCACCTGATCGGCCGCCTGGCCGGCGGGCGCTGATCCCCCCACCCCGACCGGAGGCCCCGACCATGACCGACATGCTGCCCCCCTTCGTCATCCAGGTGCTCAGCCTGGCGTCCTCGGCGTTCATCTTTGCCGTCGGCGCCGTGGTCCTGGCCGTGGCCGGGGTCTACCTTCACGACGTCAGCCAGAAGCGCAACGCGGTGCTGCGCAACTACCCCGTGGTCGGCCACCTGCGGGGCTTCTTCACCGGCCTGGGGGAATTCTTCCGCCAGTACTTCTTCGCCATGGACCGGGAAGAGATGCCCTTCAACCGGGCCGAACGGGATTGGATCGCCCGGTCTTCCGCCGGCAAGGACAACACCGTGGCCTTCGGCTCCACCAAGCTGCTGACCCCGCCGGGCACGGTGATCTTCGTCAACTGCCCGTTCCCCACCCTGGACGACGACGGCACCGACGCTCCGGCCCTGGTCATCGGCCCCGGCGCCCGCCAGCCCTACGAGGCCAAATCCCTGATCCACATCTCGGGCATGAGCTACGGCGCCCTGTCGGCCCCGGCCGTGCGGGCCCTGTCCAAGGGCGCCGCCCTGGCCGGGTGCTGGCTCAACACCGGGGAAGGGGGCCTGGCGCCCCACCATCTGGAAGGGGGCTGCGACATCGTGTTCCAGATCGGCACCGCCAAGTACGGCGTGCGCGACGCCGACGGCAACCTGAGCGACGACCACCTGGCCGCCGTGGCCGCCCATCCCCAGGTGCGCATGTTCGAACTGAAGCTCAGCCAGGGGGCCAAGCCGGGCAAGGGCGGCATCCTGCCGGCGGCCAAGGTGACGGAAGAGATCGCCGCCATCCGCGGCATCCCGGCCCACCGGGATTCCCTGTCGCCCAACCGCCACACCGACATCGATTCCGTGGCCGACCTGCTGGACATGGTGGAGCGGGTGCGCCGGGTCACCGGCCGGCCCGTGGGCTTCAAGGCCGTGGTCGGCGCCTATGGCTGGCTGGAAAGCCTGTGCCGCGAGATCCAGGCCCGGGGCGCCGACAGCGCGCCCGACTTCATCACCGTGGATTCCGGCGACGGCGGCACCGGCGCCGCGCCCATGCCGCTGATGGACAACGTGGGCCTGCCGGTGAAGGAGTCCCTGCCCATGGTGGTGGATATCCTGACCCGCCACGGCCTGCGCCCGCGCATCCGGGTGATCGCCTCGGGCAAGCTGGTGACCCCGGCCGAGGTGGCCTGGGCCTATTGCGCCGGGGCCGATTTCGTGGCCTCGGCCCGGGGCTTCATGTTCGCCCTGGGCTGCATCCAGGCCATGAAGTGCAACCGCAACACCTGCCCCACGGGCATCACCACCCACGACCGCAAGCTGCAGCGCGGCCTGGACCCGGCGGACAAGGCCGTGCGGGTGAAGAACTTCGTCGACAAGATCCACCGCGGCACGGGCATCATCGCCCATGCCTGCGGGGTGCCCCACGCCCGGGCCCTGAAGCGCTTCCACTGCCGCATCGTCCAGGCCGACGGCACCTCGCGCCCCCTGGACGTCATCCACCCGGTGCCCGAAACCGAATCCTAGAGCGCCGCCGCCAGGCGATCCCAGTCGGCGTCCGGGCCCGGCAGACCGAACCGCACCCACTGCCCGCTGTAGGGAAACGCCCGCACCAGGATGCCCTGGTCCGCCAACCGGTGGGCCAGGGCGTTCGCGTCGTCGGCGTGGGCCAGGCGGAACAGGGCCGTGCCGCCGGCCACGGCCAGCCCGGCGCCGGTCAGCAGGCCGTCCAGGCGCGCCGCGTCGGCGGCCAGGCGGGCCCGGGTGGCGGCGATCCAGTCCCCATCGCCATAGGCCGCCGCACCCACGGCCAGGGCCGGGCCCGACACGCACCAGGGGCCCAGGGCATGGCGCAGGGTCCGGGCCCGGTCCGGCGTCGTCACGGCGATCCCCAGGCGCAGGCCGGCCAGGCCGAAGAACTTGCCGAACGAGCGCAGGGCCAGCAGGCGCGGGTTTTCGCCGTCGGCCAGGGTGGGGGTGGCGTCGGGGTCGGCGAAGGCCTCGTCGGCCACCAGCAGGGGGTCGGGCCCGCCCAGGCGCGCCGCCGCGTCCCGCAGGACCGGGGCCGTCCAGCGGCGGCCGTCGGGGTTGTTGGGGTTGACCACCACCAGCACGTCGTCGTCGGGCCCGGCGTCCTCGGGCCCGGCGATGGGGCGCACGGCGTGGCCGGCCTCTGCCCAGGCGGCGGCGTGTTCGTTATAGGTGGGGCTGACGACGGCCACCCGGGCCCCCGGCGGGCGCAGGCGCGGCAGCCATTGGATCAGCGCCTGGGTGCCGGGCGCCGGGACCAGGCCCTCGGGCCCGGCGGCGCCCACGTGGCGCGCG
>JAGREA010000034.1 GCA_020446745.1 Rhodobacterales bacterium
GCCGCGCCAGAACGGCGACGAGGTGGACAGCGCCAGCAGGTGGGGCAGGAAGTAGGGCACCTGGTTCAGCAGGTCGATGCGCAGCTCGTCGTCCTCGATGCCCACGTGCACGTGCATGCCGCAGATCAACAGGCGCCGGGCCACGGCCTGCATGTCGTGGGCCAGGATGTTGTAGCGTTCCTTGTCGGTGTGCTTCTGGTCCAGCCATTCGGAAAACGGGTGGGTGGAGGCGGCGATGACGGCCAGGCCGTGGTCCTCGGCCACCTCGATCACCGTGCGGCGAAGTTCCGACAGGTCGGCCCGGGCGTCGGCGATGGTGGCGCACACGCCCGTGCCCACCTCGATCTGGGATTTCAGGAATTCGGGCCGCACGCGCCCCTCGATGCGGGCCTCGCAGTCGCGCAGGATGCTGGCCGGCGGATCATCCGCCAGGTCCCGGGTCTCGGGATTCACCAGCAGGTATTCCTCCTCGATGCCGATGGTGAACGGCGGTTCCTTCGAAGTCATGGCGCGTCTCCCCTTGCTCGACACGACTCTTGAAGGTCGTTCCGCCGGTTAGCGTCAGTATCTTTGCACGACGTGGATGTTCTCCATGGCCATGATGTCGGCCAGGGCATCGGCCAGCATGTCGGCCCAGTGGTCGGCCTCGTCCTCGGTTTCCAGGTGGTCCTGGCGGATCTCCACGGCGCAGTTGGCCAGGCCCCCGGCACCGGCGTGCAGGTCGATGGTATAAGCCAGGTCGCGGCCCGAATAGGGCTCGTTGTCGCCCACGTGCAGGGGCCGGTCGTCCTTGCGCCCGGCGGCCCGCAGCTTTTCGACCAGGGGCACGGCCAGGCGCGGGTCGCGGTTCCACAGCACGCCGATGTCCCAGTGGCGGTCCTGGCCGTTCAGGGTGGGGGTGAAGCTGTGCACGGAAAACAGGGCCGGCGGCGGGCCATGGCGCCACAGGTGGGCCAGGGCCGTGGTGATGGCGTGGTGGTAGGGCAGGTGGAAGGCCTCCACCCGGGCCACCTGCTCGGACTCGCTCAGGCCCTGGTTGCCGGGCACCCGGTGGCCGTCGCTGACCTCGGGGATGGACTGGGGATCGCCGGGCTGGCGGTTGCAGTCGATCAGCAGCCGCGAATAGCCGGCCAGTACGGCCATGCAGTCCAGGCGGTCGGCCAGCTTGCGGGTCACGGCGGCGGCGCCGATGTCGTAGGCGATGTGCAGGTTGAAGGCTTCCGGCGGCAGGCCCAGCTGCTCCAGGGCCGTGGGGATGGCCCGGCTGGCGTGGTCGCACACCAGCAGCAGGGGCGCCTTGCCCTCGGGGTTGTAGACCGTGAACAGGTCCGGGTCACCGTCCGCCAGGGGGATCAGGCTGGGCGCCGGGGTCTGGGTATCGGTGTTGGGAAAGTACTGGTCCATGTTCTTGCTTTCGTTCATGGCCGGAATATAGCACCGATACCCCAGGTGTCAGACTCCGTTTGCGATTTTGATGGCGGCGGCCCGGCGGACGGGATATGAGCCCATGATGTCCGCCGTGTCCTCCACCCTTCGGCCCCAAGCCGACCGCCTGGCCCTGGCCGCGTTGATCGGCGGCGCCATGGCGCTGGGCTTTTCGCCCATCCTGGTGCGCCTCAGCACCCTGGAGCCCACGGCCACGGCCTTCCACCGCGCCTTCCTGGCCCTGCCCATGCTGTGGCTGATGGTGCGCCTGACGCCCCAAGGCGCGGGGGTCGGCGAAGGCTCGGGCGGCCGCGCGGCGGGTGCCATGACCCGCCAGGATTGGGCCCTGATGGCCCTGGCCGGCCTGTTCTTCGCCGGCGACCTGGCGTTCTGGCACTGGTCGCTGCGCTACACCAGCGTGGCCAACGCCACCCTGTTCGCCACCTCGTCGCCCATCTTCGTGGCGCTGATCGGCTTCGCCCTGTTCGGCGAGCGGTTCACCCGCACTTTCCTGGTGGGCATGCTGCTGTCCCTGGCCGGGGCCGCGGCCCTGGTGGGCGGATCGGCGGCGGGCCTGGGCGGCGGTTCGGTGCTGGGCGACGTGCTGGGCATCGTCACCGCCCTGTTCCTGGCCGGCTACATCGTCACCGTGGGGCGGGTGCGGGCCCGGGCCACCACCGCCCGGGTGATGTTCCACAGCAGCCTGGTCACCGCCGGGGTGCTGCTGCCCGTCAGCCTGCTGGCCGGCGAGGGGCTGGTGGCCGACACGGTCCGGGGCTGGCTGGTGCTGCTGGGCCTGGCCGGGGTGGCCCACGTGGCGGGGCAGGGGCTGCTGGCCTATGCCCTGGCCCATCTGCCGGCGGCCTTCTCGTCCCTGGGCCTGCTACTGGAACCGGTGCTGGCGGCGCTGTGGGCCTGGGTCCTGTTCGGCGAGGCCCTGGGCCCCTGGCAGGCGGCCGGCGGCGGCCTGGTGCTGGCCGGCATCGCCCTGGCCCGCAAGGGGAGCCGGTGATGACCAACGGAACCCTGGCGCGCGGTTGGCTGGTGTGGGGCCTGGCGGCGCTGTTCTACTGCTACGGCTTCTTCCAGCGGGTGGCCCCCAGCGTGATGGTGGCCGACCTGATGGCCGACCTGTCGGTGAACGCGGCGGCCCTGGGCCAGCTTTCGGCCTATTACTTCTATGCCTACGCCAGCCTGCAGATCCCCGTGGGGCTGCTGCTGGACCGCTGGGGCGTGCGCTGGGTGCTCACCGCGGCGGCGGCCCTGGCGGCCCTGGGCAGCCTGCTGTTCGGCGTGGCCGAGGGCCTGGCCGCGGCGTCGCTGGGGCGCTTCCTGGTGGGCACCGGCGCCGCCTTCACCTGGGTTGGCGCCCTGACGGTGGCCACCACCTGGCTTCCGCCGCAGCGCTTCGCCCTGGTCAGCGGCCTGACCCTGATGCTGGGCATGGCCGGCGCCGTGGGCGGGCAGGCGCCCCTGGCCGCCCTGGTGGGCGCCGTGGGCTGGCGCGAGACCATGACCGGCGCCGCCGCCGTGGGCCTGGGCCTGGCGGTGCTGCTGGGCCTGATCCTGCGCGACAGGCCCCGGGCGCCCGCCGCGCCCGAGGCGGCCGGGGGCTTCTGGCGCAACCTGGGCGCCGCCCTGGTGCGCCGCCAGACCCTGCTGGCGGCCCTGTACGGCGCCGGCATGACCGGACCCATGCTGGCCTTCGGCGCCCTGTGGGCGGTGCCCTACCTGATGCGGGCCCACGGCCTGGACCGGCCCGACGCGGCCTTCTCGGCCTCGCTGATGCTCATCGGCTGGGCCATCGGCGCGCCGGGCGGCGGCTGGCTGTCGGATCGCCTGGGCCGGCGCCGGCCGGTCATGCTGGTGGCCTCCACCGGGGTGCTGGTCACCCTGGGCGCCGCCATCTATGCGCCGGGCCTGCCGGTGGCGGCCGTGCAGGGGCTGCTGCTGCTGAACGGGGTGTTCGGCGGCGGCATGGTGATCTGCTTCGCCGCGGCCCGGGATTCCGCCCCGGCCCACCAGGGGGCCGCCACCATGGGAGTGGTCAACACGGCGGTGATGGCCACCGGCGCCGCCTTCCAGCCGCTGATCGGCTGGCTGCTGGACCGCAACTGGACCGGCGCCATGGCCGACGGCGCGCGGGTGTACGACCGTGCGGCCTATGAAACGGCGTTCCTGACGTTGGTGGGATGCGGCATCGCGGCCCTGGTGGCGGCGCTGCTGCTGAAGGAAACGGGGCGGGCCGCTACAGGTCGGTGATGCGATAGCGCATGAAGCCGTCGTCGGGCAGCGACCGGGTCCACGACCCGGCGCGCAGCTCCACGGGGCCCGAGGCCACGGTCAGGCCGCTGTCGTCGGGCCGGGCGTTGGCGTCGTCCAGGGTCACCCGGGGGCCGGTCTGGCGGGGCGCCTCCACGGCGGCCAGGGCCACGCCCGGCCGGGTGCCCGGCTCGGTGACGGCATCGTGGCAGATGTCCTCGCCCTTCAGCATGTGGCCGAACGAGCAGTCGCGGTTGGTGGCCTCCGACAGCAGGTTCTCGGTCAGGCTCTTGCCGCTGACCAGGTAGCTCAGGTTGTCGATGGTCAGGGTGGCCAGGGCCAGGGGCGGGGGCGCGCAGCCGGCCAGGGCCACGGTGCCCACGAGGGCCGTCAGGGCGAAAAACCTGGAAACGCTTTGGGGTCGCATGGCATTGCCCAAGTCAAGAATTCACTTGCTAATGGCAAATGCTAATAAAGAAGTTGAATCAGGTCAATATATCAATGTGTTCGCATCTTGATCGCAATTTATTAAATAATATGGTTAAAATTCGAAGCATTAACCATTGGCGGAGTCAGGATGACGATGCTCAATAACGGCGATCCCACGCCGGAACAGCGGGCCGAGGTGGTGGTGCGGCGCCTGGAACAGTTCATCCGCGAGGGCCGCACGCCCGAAGGCGGCATGCCGTTCCGCAAGTGGCAGGACATGGCCCGGGCCGAGATCACGGCCACGGTGCTGGAGGCCGAGCGGGTGTGGCGGGCCGAACGCGACGCCACCAACCGGTTCCTGGTGGTGGGCGCGGCGGCGGTGGTGTCGGTGGGCTTCTGGGGCACGGCGGTGGCCATCGACGGGGCCCTGCGGTTCATCGACAGCGGGGTGATGCTGATGGCCGGCGGGCTGTTCCTGTTCGGCCTGGCGGGGCTGTACGGCCTGTGGCGGGCGGCGCGGCGCATTCGCGCCGGGCGCCGCATCGAGCGCCTGACCCACGTGGCCAACCTGGACCGCCAGCTCCGCCACCTGGACAAGGACCTGGAGGCCCGGGTGAAGGAACTGGAAAAGGCCACCACGGCGGCCCTGGACGCCGCCGTGAAAGCCAGGGTGAAAGCCGGCACCCGGAACGACCCGGCCCCCGCCGCCCCCAGCCGCCTGGCCCTGACGTCGCTGGAGTCCCTGGCGGAGTCCCTGGCCAGACCGGCCTCCGGCCGCTGACGGGCCTAGCGGGCGTCGTGCCGCAGGGCCTTCAGGGCGGCGTCGGCCAGGAAGGCCGAGCGGCTCATGCTGTGGGCCTTGGCGTGGGCGTCGATGCGATGCAGGACGGACCTGTTCAAGGTGATGTTGACCCGCACGGACGGGTCGGGCCCCTCGGGCACCGGCACTACGAAGGCGACGGCGGCGCGGTTTTCCGGGTCGGCCATGATGGCATCCAGGGCGGAGGGCGCGGGCAGGGCCTCGCCGTCCTCGCGCAGGCCCTCGACATGCAGGGCCAAGGCCTCGGCGGCCAGCAGCCGGGCCTCTTCAAGGGACGTTCCGGCGGTCACGCAGCCCGGGAAGTCCGGGAAATCGACGCTGAAATCGCTGTCGGCATCCTTGCGCAGCAGGGCGATGTAATCCATGGCGACCTACAGAAGCTTCAATCCCGATTGACGTTCGATGCTCTTCACCGTGCCCCGGGCCAGATCCCGCTTGGGATGGGGCACCGTGACTCGGCCCTTTTCACCGGGTGCTTGAACTGCCGGTGCGAGCCCTTTTTGGGCGACCATGAACCAGCCATCGGCTTCCAGTCGCTTGATGAGGGTCCGACTGTCCATGGCGTGTCCGCGGTATCCTGCCCGTAGTAAGTATAAGTGTGTATTGTCCGATCTTCAACGTCGCTCCGCCCGGCCGGAGCCTGAAACGACAAAGCCGCCCAAACGGGCGGCTGATGCATTCGACGGGGAAAATGGTGCCGCGGAGTGGAATTGAACCACCGACCCCACCCTTACCAAGGGTGTGCTCTACCCCTGAGCTACCGCGGCTCCGGTCGATCCCGGGGGGCCCCGGGTTCGAAGGCGCGCACAATGCCACAGGGCTTGCGGGGACGCAAGCCGGGATTGGCCGCTTTTTCCGGCCCCGGTCCGGGGCTCGCGGCGGCCCGGCGCTTGACGGAAACGGGCCCCGGCGGCACCCTGCGGGCCGGCTTCCACAGGGACTCCGCGCCGTGACCGACACCCCCGAAGACCGGCCCGCCAAGGGCCCCCCCCGCCGGCCGGGCCAGGCCGGCAACAAGGCCGACCAGCGGGCCGAGCGCGAGAAGCGCCTGGCCGAGGCCCTGCGCGCCAACCTGCGCCGCCGCAAGGGCCAGGCCCGCGCCAACGGGACGAAGGACGACGGCCCGGGCACCTGACGCCGCCCAAGCTTGCGGCGCCGCGCGGCTTCCGATACAACGCCCCGCCATGGACCAGATCCTCATCCGCGGCGGCCGGCCGCTTTCCGGCACCATTCCCATCGGCGGCGCCAAGAACGCCGCCCTGCCGCTCATGGCGGCGGGGCTGCTGACGGCCAACACGCTGACGCTCCACAACCTGCCGCACCTGGCCGACATCTCGTCCATGGCCCACCTGCTGGCCGAGCTGGGGGTGGAAATCCACATGAACGGCGGGGTGGAGAACGGCCACACGGGCCGGGCCTTCAGCCTGTGCGCCGCCAACGTGGCCGACACCACGGCGCCCTACGATCTGGTGCGCAAGATGCGGGCCTCGGTGCTGGTGCTGGGGCCCATGCTGGCCCGCACGGGCCACGCCCGGGTTTCCCTGCCCGGCGGCTGCGCCATCGGCACCCGCCCCGTGGACCTGCACCTGAAGGCCCTGGAACAGCTGGGGGCCGAGATCGAGCTGAAGGAGGGCTACATCGAGGCCCGGGCCCCGAAGGGGCTGACCGGCGCCTCGATCCTGTTCCCCGTGGTCACCGTGGGCGGCACGGAAAACCTGATGATGGCCGCCACCCTGGCCCGCGGCGAAACGGTGATCGCCAACGCCGCCCGCGAGCCCGAGGTGAGCGACCTGGCCCGCTGCCTGCAGGCCATGGGGGCCGAGATCGACGGCGTGGGCACCGACACCCTGCGCATCCAGGGCCGCGAGTCCCTGCACGGGGCCGACCACGTGGTGGTGCCCGACCGCATCGAGACCGGCACCTACGCCGTGGCCGCCGCCATCACCGGCGGCACGGTCACCCTGACCGGCACCCGGGCCGAGCTGATCGAGACCCTGGTCAACAGCCTGCAGGAGGCCGGGGTGGCCGTCACCGCCACCAACGACGGCCTGACCGTGTCGCGCACCGGCACCCTGCGCGGCGTCGACGTGATGACCGAGCCCTATCCCGGCTTCCCCACCGACATGCAGGCCCAGATGATGGCCCTGATGTCGGTGGCCGAGGGGGCCTCGATGATCACCGAGACCATCTTCGAGAACCGCTTCATGCACGTGCCCGAGCTGTGCCGCATGGGCGCCGACATCAACGTGCACGGCCGTTCGGCCATCGTGCGCGGGGTGGGCGGCCTGTCGGGGGCGCCGGTCATGGCGACGGACCTGCGGGCCTCGGTGTCGCTGGTGCTGGCCGGCCTGGCGGCCCGGGGCGAGACCCTGGTCAACCGGGTCTACCACCTGGACCGGGGCTACGAGCGCCTGGAGGCCAAGCTGGCGGCCTGTGGCGCCGACATCGAGCGGGTCCGCCAATAGGGACGCAAGCGGGCGGTTTTCAAGCATTTCACCCTGGGGTAGGGTGGAGCGCGCGACGGTGCGGTGAGGGAGCACGGGGCCATGGCGGACGACCCGCAGGCGGAACGCGAACGCGAACGCCAGCTAGAAGAAAGCCGCAGCCAGGTTGAAAAGGAAGACGCCGCCCGGGCCCGGCGCCTGGCCGCCCGCCGCCTGCGACAGGCGGCGGAGGATCGCCGGCGGCGCCGCCGGCGGGCGATGACTCAGGCCGCCTTCGGGCTGGTCATCGTGGTGATCGTCGGCTTCATGGTGGCCTGGAACTGGGGGCCGCTTCAGGCCTGGTTCTTCAGCGTGATCCAGTGATTCCCCGGCGGGGAACCGGACCGGACTAGACGATGGCAGTGGCCAGGGTCAGGGCCATGCCAAGGGCGGCGCCCAGGATCAGGCCAAGGGTGATGCGGACGGTTGCTCCGATGGGCATGTGGGTCATTGTATCGTCCCTCCGTTCCGTGCCGGACCATGGTTAATCCGGCGTCCTTTCCGTCTTAACCATAAGCTTAATTCGATTCGAATCCGGAACGTGTGACCGCTGTCACAGTCGATGCCATTTTTCTAAAATTTTATGCGTTTTGTTTCGTCCGCGGCCGCCGTGGCGCAAGACAGGCGGTTATCCACAGGCTTTCCCCGATATTCACGGTCAAGCCCAAACCGTGTTGAAACATCCCCACTGCATTCACCTGTCCCCGCATCCGGGGCTTGGGCGGAAGGCGGTCTGGGCGTAGTCTCGCGCCATGACGACCTCCACCCCCGAACCCCCGGGCGAGACCACCGTGCTGGACCCGCCCGCCGACCCCGCGCCCCCGGCGTATCCCGATAGCCGCCCGGCCGAACCCCCGGCCGGAGTCGATTCGGGCGCCGCCGCCTTCCGCCGCCTGCCCCACAACGTGGAGGCGGAAAAGGCCCTGCTGGGCGCCATCTTCCACAACAACCGGGCCTACGAGCGGGTCAGCGAATTCCTGCGCCCCGAGCACTTCGCCCTGGGCGAGCACGGGCGCATCTACGCCGCCACCTCGCGGCTGCTGGAGCGCGGCCAGATCGCCGACCCGGTGACCCTGAAGCGCTATTTCGAGCAGGACGAAAGCCTGGCCGACATCGGCGGGCCGGCCTATCTGGCCGACCTGGCGGCCTCGGCCGTCACCATCATCAACGCCGGGGAATACGGCCGCATCATCTTCGACCTGTTCCTGAAGCGCCAGCTCATCGACCTGGGCGAGGAGGTGGTCAACCGGGCCTACGACGGCGACGTGGACCAGACGGCCGACGTGCAGATCCAGCAGGCCGAGCAGACCCTTTACGACCTGGCCACCACCGGCGAGACCGACGGCGGGTTCCAGGACTTCCGCGATTCGATCCTGTCGGCCGTGACCATGGCCGAGGCCGCCCACAAGCGCGAGGGCGGGCTGGCCGGCGTCACCTCGGGCTTCCGCGACCTGGACAAGACCCTGGGCGGCCTGCACCCGTCGGACCTGATCATCCTGGCCGGGCGCCCGTCCATGGGCAAGACGGCCCTGGCCACCAACATCGCCTTCAACGCCGCCTATTCCTACCACCGGTCCAAGGGCGAGGAGGGGGCCGTGGTGGGC
This sequence comes from Rhodobacterales bacterium, assembly GCA_020446745.1. GTDB lineage: Bacteria > Pseudomonadota > Alphaproteobacteria > Rhodospirillales > JACKKN01 > JAGREA01. The sequence continues at coordinate 9,024 of JAGREA010000034.1, forward strand.
TTCTTCTCGCTGGAAATGTCGGCCGAGCAGTTGGCGGCGCGCATCCTGTCGGAGCAGAGCAACATCTCGTCGGACCGCATGCGCAAGGGCGAACTGTCCAACGAGGAGTTCGACCGCCTGGTCATCGCCAGCCAGACCCTGCACGAGATCCCCGTGTTCATCGACGACACCCCGGCGCTGACCGTCAGCGCGCTGCGCACCCGGGCCCGGCGGCTGCAGCGCCAGCACGGCCTGGGGCTGATCGTGGTCGACTACCTGCAGCTCATCTCGGGCCAGCCGGGGCGCAACGACGGCCGGGTCAACGAGGTGTCGGAAATCACCCGCGGCCTGAAGACCCTGGCCAAGGAACTGAACGTGCCGGTGATCGCCCTGTCGCAGCTGTCCCGCGCCGTGGAACAGCGCGAGCCGCCCCGGCCCATGCTCCAGGACCTGCGCGAATCGGGCTCCATCGAGCAGGACGCCGACGTGGTCATGTTCATCTACCGCGAGGAATACTACCTGGCCCGCAAGAAGCCCGGTCAGCGGGCCGACGAGGACACCACCAAGTGGGCCGACCGCATGACCAAGTGGGAAGACAACATGAAGCGCGCGGCCAACATCGCCCAGGTGATCATCGCCAAGCAGCGCCACGGCCCCATCGGCGACGTGGACCTGATGTTCCTGGGCGAGTTCACCCGCTTCGGCGACCTGGACCGCGACCACTATCCGGAGGGCGGATGACCGATCCCGACCTGGCCGGCGCCCGGCTGACCATCGACCTGGACGCCATCGTCGCCAACTACCGCCTGCTGTCGGACCTGGACGCCCGCACGGAATGCGCGGCCGTGGTCAAGGCCGACGCCTACGGCCTGGGGGCGGACCGGGTGGCCCCGGCCCTGGCCGCCGCCGGCTGCCGCACCTTCTTCGTCGCCCAGGTGGAGGAGGGCATCCGCCTGCGCGCCCTGCTGCCGGAAGCCGACATCCACGTGCTGAACGGCCTGCCGCCCCACCCGGGCACGGAACGGGTGTTCGACGCGCACACCCTGATTCCGGTGCTGAACAGCCTGGGCGACGTGGACCGCTGGGCCAAGCACGTGCGGGCCGGGGGCGCCACCACCGCCACCCTGCATATCGACACCGGCATGTGCCGCCTGGGCCTGTCCGGCGACGAGCTGGCCGCCCTGGCCGCCGACCCGGGCCGGGTGGGCGGCACCGAGATCACCCTGGTCATGAGCCACCTGGCCTGCGCCGACGAGCCGGACCACCCCATGAACGCCAAACAACTGGCCAAATTCCGCGCCGCCCTGGACCGCCTGCCCTGGGGCGTGTCGCCCTGGGGGCGGACCAGCCTGGCCAATTCTTCGGGCCTGTTCCTGGGGCCCCACTACCGCATGGACCTGGCCCGGCCGGGGGTGTCGCTGTACGGCGGCACGCCCAATCCGGCGTTGCCGAATCCCCTGGCCCCGGTGGTGCGGTTGCAGGGAAAAATCGTGCAATTACGGGACGTTGACAGCCCCCAGACCGTTGGCTATGGTGCCACGCATCAGGTGACCGGGCCGCGCCGACTGGCCACCGTTCCCGTGGGCTATGCGGACGGCTTCCTGCGGTCCCTGAGCGGCCGCGGAACGGCTTTCATCGGCGACCGACCGGTTCCCATCGTGGGGCGGGTTTCCATGGATCTCATCACCCTGGACGTGACCGACATCCCGGCGGCGGAATGCCACCCCGGCGCGCTGGTGGACCTGATCGGCCCCCACAATCCCATCGACGCCGTGGCCGCCCAGGCGGGCACCATCGGCTACGAAATCCTCACCTCCCTGGGCGCCCGCTACCACCGCGACTACGTGGGTGGGGGCAGGGGCGGACAGGACCGGTGATCAATCCGCTGCAGCCCATCGGCCGGGTGTTCCTGGCCTTCCTGCGCACGGCGGGGCGCCTGACCCTGTTCACCGGCAGCGCCGCCACCCATTGCCTGCGGCCGCCCATCTACACCCGCATGATCCTGCGCCAGATGGTGGACATCGGCTATTTCTCGCTGCCCGTGGTGGGGCTCACGGCCATCTTCGCCGGCATGGTGCTGGCCCTGCAAAGCTACACCGGCTTCTCGCGGTTCGGCGCCGAGGGCGCGGTGGCCAACGTGGTGGTGCTGTCCATCACCCGCGAGCTGGGGCCGGTGCTGGCCGGCCTGATGGTGGCCGGGCGCATCGGCGCCTCCCTGGCCGCCGAGATCGGCACCATGCGGGTGACGGAACAGATCGACGCCCTGACGACGCTATCCACCAACCCCATGAAGTACCTGGTGGCGCCGCGCCTGATCGCCGGGCTGGTCACCTTCCCCCTGCTGGTGCTGGTGGCCGACGTGATCGGCGTGTTCGGCGGCTACCTGGTGGCGGTCTACAAGCTGGGGTTCAACCCGGCCAACTACCTGACCGCCACCTACGACTTCCTGACCGCCGAGGACGTGAACTCGGGCCTGGTCAAGGCCGCCGTGTTCGGGGTCATCGTCACCCTGATGGGCTGCTACCACGGCTACCATTCCCGGGGTGGAGCCCAGGGCGTGGGCACGGCCACCACCAACGCCGTGGTCTCGGCCTCGATCCTGATCCTGTGCTTCGACTACATCCTGACCGAACTGTTCTTCGCCGCATGACCGACACCGCCGCCACCCCCAAGATCCGCATGCGGGGCCTGAAGAAGGCCTTCGGCCACAAGGTCGTGCTGGACGGCCTGGACCTGGACGTGGGCGAGGGCGAATCGGTGGTGGTCATCGGCGGGTCCGGCACCGGCAAGTCGGTGATGCTGAAGTGCATCCTGGGCCTGCTGAAGCCCGACGCCGGCACCATCGCGGTGGACGGCACCAACGTGCTGGACCTGGGCACCAAGGACCGCGACGCCGTGAACAGCCACATCGGCATGCTGTTCCAGGGCGCCGCCCTGTTCGACAGCCTGCCGGTGTGGGAAAACGTGGCCTTCGGCCTGCTGGCCGAGCACCGGGTGAACCGGGCCGAGGCGCGGGACATCGCCATCACCAAGCTGGCCCAGGTGGGCCTGAGCGCCGACGTGGCGGACCTGCAGCCGGCCGAACTGTCGGGCGGCATGCAGAAGCGCGTCGGCCTGGCCCGGGCCATCGCCGCCGACCCCGATATCATCTTCTTCGACGAGCCCACCACGGGCCTGGACCCCATCATGGCCGACGTGATCAACGACCTGATCATCAAGACCACGCGCGAGGTGGGGGCCACGGCGCTGTCCATTACCCACGACATGGCCAGCGCCCGCAAGATCGCCGATCGCATCGCCATGCTGTACCAGGGCCGCATCATCTGGGCCGGCCCGGTCAGCGAGATCGACAGCGCCGACAACCCCTTCGTCGACCAGTTCATCCACGGCCGCGCCGATGGCCCCATCAAGATGGCCGTGAGGGCCTGATGATGGCGGGCCGCGCCTCGGTCGGGTTGACACGGAATCGCAAGAATTCGGTACCCCTGACGGCCCCGTTGTGGCATTGAAGGGGCGCCCCGACGCTCGTTAATCGTACCCGCTTTCCACCACGACGGTTCCCCCATGGCCAAGCGTGCCTCCGTCTATGTCTGCCAGTCCTGCGGCGCCACGGCGCCCAAGTGGGTCGGGCGCTGCGAATCCTGCGGCGCCTGGAACAGCCTGGTGGAGGAAGCGGCGCCGGAATCCGCCCCCAAGGGCCTGGGCCGCGCCGGCGGCAAGGGCCGGCGGCTGGACCTGGTGGGCCTGGCCGGCAAGTCCGCCCCGCCGCCGCGCCGGGCCACGGGCATCGGCGAGTTCGACCGCGTGTGCGGCGGCGGCCTGGTGCCGGGCTCGGCCCTGCTGGTGGGCGGCGATCCGGGCATCGGCAAGTCCACCCTGCTGCTGCAGGCCACGGCGGCCCTGGCCGGGTCCGTGCCCTGCGTCTACGTGTCGGGCGAGGAGGCGGTGGACCAGATCCGCCTGCGGGCCCTGCGCCTGGGCCTGGCCGGGGCGCCGGTGCAGCTGGCGGCCGCTACCTCGGTGCGCGACATCGTGGCCACCCTGGACGCCGGCGAGACGCCGGGCGTGGTGGTCATCGATTCCATCCAGACCATGTACGTGGACAGCCTGGAATCGGCGCCCGGCACGGTCAGCCAGGTGCGGGCCTCGGCCCAGGAACTGATCCGCCTGGCCAAGCGCCGGGGCTTCTGCGTGCTGCTGGTGGGCCACGTGACCAAGGACGGGCAGATCGCCGGCCCCCGGGTGCTGGAGCACATGGTCGACACGGTGCTGTACTTCGAGGGCGACCGGGGCCACCAGTTCCGCATCCTGCGCGCGGTGAAGAACCGCTTCGGCGCCACCGACGAGATCGGCGTGTTCGAGATGTCCGACGGCGGCCTGGCCGAGGTGGCCAACCCGTCGTCCCTGTTCCTGTCGGACCGCGAGGGCGAGGTGTCGGGCGCCTGCGTGTTCGCCGGCATGGAGGGCAGCCGCCCCATGCTGGTGGAGATCCAGGCCCTGGTGGCGCCTTCCGCCCTGGGCACGCCGCGCCGCGCCGTGGTGGGGTGGGACGGCGGCCGCCTGGCCATGGTCATGGCGGTGCTGGAAGCCCGCTGCGGCCTGGTGCTGGCCGGCAACGACGTCTACCTGAACGTGGCCGGCGGCCTGCGCGTCACCGAACCGGCGGCGGACCTGGCCGTGGCCGCGGCCCTGGCCTCGGCGGCCACCGGCGTGCCGGTGCCGCGCGGCACCGTGGTGTTCGGCGAGATCGGCCTGTCGGGCGAGGTGCGGGCCGTGGCCCAGGGCGACAAGCGCCTGAAGGAGGCCGCCAAGCTGGGCTTCGACCGGGCCGTCATGCCGGGCCGCCGATCGGCGGGGGGCAAGGCCGTTTCAGGCGGCCTGGCGGCCCGCGAGATCGCCCACCTGGCCGACCTGGTGGCCCTGTTCGATACCGAGGGCGGGCAACGGAGGGCGGCCGGCCATGGATCTTAACGGGATCATGGACAAGCTGCCCCTGAACGGGGTCGACATCGTCATCATCGCCGTGCTGCTGCTGTCGGCCCTGCTGGCCTATGCCCGGGGCTTCGTGCACGAGGTGCTGTCGGCGGGCTCGTGGGTGGGCGCCATCCTGATCGCCTATTTCGGCTACCCCTACGTGACGCCCTATGCCGAACGCTACATCCCGGCGGATTTCGCCGCCGCCTCGGCCTTCATCGCCCTGCTGCTGGTCAGCAAGGTGGTGCTGTCGGTGCTGATCCGCGCCGTGTCCAGCACCGTGCAGGCCAGCTCGCTGAACGCCCTGGACCGGTCCCTGGGCTTCCTGTTCGGCCTGGTGCGGGGCGCCTTCATCGTCTGCCTGGCCTATCTGGTGATATCCTGGATGCTGCCGCCGTCCAAGCAGCCCGACTGGCTGCGCAACGCCCGGGCCATGCCCCTGGTGGAAGCCGGCACCAGCCTGATGTGGGACCTGCTGCCCGACGAGGCCCGCCAGGCCGGAGCCGACGCCGCCGGCCGGGCCCGCCAGGGCGCCGAGGCCACGGTGCAGGACCGCATGGAGCAGGAAAAGGATCGCATTCTGCGCGACGTGCTGTCGCCCAAGCCCAAGGGCCAGGACAAGGGCGACGCGGAAGGATACGGCGATACGGTGCGCCGGGGACTTGACCGCCTGATCGAAAACAACCAGCAATAAGGGCGGCCCGTCCCGCCGGCCGAAGGAGCAAGACACGATGATCCCCCTTGGACCCCAGGAAGAATGCGGCGTCTTCGGCATCTTCGGACAGGACGGCGAATCCGGTGTCGATGCGGCGGCCCATACGGTGCTGGGCCTGCACGCCCTGCAGCACCGGGGACAGGAGGCCGCCGGGGTGGTCACCTATGACGGCGAGCACTTCCACAGCCACCGCGCCCTGGGCCACGTGGGCGACAGCTTTTCCAGCCAGGACGTGATCGCCAAGCTGCCCGGCACCCTGGCCATCGGCCACGTGCGCTATTCCACCACCGGCGACACGGTGCTGCGCAACGTGCAGCCCCTGTTCGCCGATTTCGAATTCGGCGGCATGGCCGTGGCCCACAACGGCAACCTGACCAACGCCTACCTGACCCGCAAGCAGCTGGTGCGGCGGGGCTGCATCTTCCAGTCCACGTCGGATTCGGAAAACATCATCCACCTGATCGCCACCAGCCTGTACACCACCGTGGTGGACCGCCTGATCGACGCCCTGCGGCAGATCGAAGGCGCCTATTCCCTGGTCGCCATGACCCAGCAGAAGCTGATCGGCGTGCGCGACCCCTTTGGCGTCAGGCCCCTGGTGCTGGGCAAGCTGGGCGACGCCCACATCCTGACGTCGGAGACCTGCGCGCTGGACATCATCGGCGCCGACTTCGTGCGCGACATCGAACCGGGCGAGATCGTGGTCATCGACGACAAGGGCGTGCGCTCCATCAAGCCCTTCGCCCAGGTGGCGTCGCGGTTCTGCGTGTTCGAATACATCTACTTCGCCCGCCCCGACAGCGTGATCGAGGGCAAGAACGTCTACGCCATCCGCAAGGCCATCGGCGCCCAGCTGGCGCGGGAAAGCCACGTGGCCGCCGACATGGTGGTGCCGGTGCCCGATTCCGGCGTGCCGGCGGCCATCGGCTATGCCGAGGAATCGGGCGTGCCGTTCGAGCTGGGCATCATCCGCAACCACTATGTGGGCCGCACCTTCATCGAACCCGGGGATTCCATCCGCCACCTGGGGGTGCGCCTGAAGCACAACGCCAACGCCTGGCGCCTGAAGGGCAAGCGGGTGGTGCTGGTGGACGATTCCATCGTTCGCGGCACCACCTCCATGAAGATCGTCGACATGGTGCGCCGGGCCGGGGCGGCCGAGGTGCACATGCGCATCTCCAGCCCGCCGACCACCCATTCCTGCTTCTACGGCATCGACACGCCCGAGCGCGAGAAGCTGCTGGCCGCCCATGCCGAGGTGGAGGAGATCGCCAAGCGCATCGGCGTCGACAGCCTGGCCTACATTTCCGACGACGGCCTGTACCAGGCCGTCAGCGGCGCGGCCCGCGACCCCAAGTCGCCGCGCTATTGCGACGCCTGCTTCACCGGCGAATATCCCATCCGCCTGGCCGACCGCGAGGACAGCACCGAACCGCGCCTGCTGTCGCTGATGCAGGAACGGGGCTGACTCCATGACCGACGGCACGACCACCGCCGGCCGCCTGGCCAACGGCACGACCACCGCCGGCCGCCTGGCCGGCCGCATCGCCCTGATCACCGGCGCCTCGCGGGGCATCGGCGCCGCCGTGGCCCGGCGCTTCGCCGCCGAGGGCGCGCACCTGGTCCTCACCGCCCGCACCTCGGGCGCCCTGGAGGAGCTGGACGACGACATCCAGGCCCTGGGCGGCCAGGCCACCCTGGTGCCCCTGGACCTGACCCAGTTCGACGCCATCGACCAGATGGGCGCGGCGCTGTACGAACGCTTCGGCCGCCTGGACATCCTGGTGGGCAACGCCGGGCTGCTGCGGCCGCTCAGCCCCATGCACCACGTGCAGCCCAAGGACTGGCAGGCCACCCTGGACCTGAACCTGACCGCCAACTACCGGCTGATCCGGGCCATGGACCCGCTGCTGCGGCAGTCCGACGCCGGGCGAGCCATCTTCGTCAGCTCGACGGTCACCCAGGGGGTCTGGCCCTTCTGGGGCGCCTATGCGGTCAGCAAGGCGGGGCTGGAGGCCATGGTGCGCACCTATGCGGCCGAGGTGGAAAAGACCAGCCTGCGCGTCAACCTGCTGAACCCGGGGCCCACCTACACCCGCCTGCGCACCGTGGCCTATCCGGGCGAGAACCCCGACGACCTGAAGAAGCCCGACGACGTGGCCGGCCTGTTCGTCGACCTGGCCGAGCCGGCCTGCACCCGCAATGGCGACCTGATCACGGCGCCCAGGCATCCTTAGGGAGGGGGCCAGGCACCCTTAGTGAAGGAGCCAGGTGGCACTAACCCTTCGAGACGGCCCTGCGGGCCTCCTCAGGGTGAGGGCGTGGTTTGGCAACCCGCATCACCCCGTGCTCGGGGCGGGGGGGGCGTGGTCCGGCAACACACAACACCCTCATGCTGAGGAGGCCCGCAGGGCCGTCTCGAAGCATTGGCGCC
>JAGREA010000314.1 GCA_020446745.1 Rhodobacterales bacterium
ATGGCGTTGGACTTCACGTGCTTGCACACCGTGAAGCCGAACAGCAGGTCGGCCATTTCCTGGTCCGTCGGCGCCCGCTTGGTCACCACCTTCAGGTCGTCCGACGTCACCCGGTTGTCGCGGCCCTGCAGCAGGTAGCCGCCGGAAAGGTTCTTCACCATCATGCCCGCCGCCCGGGGGTCGGGCAGGCCGCCGGTGGCCAGCACACGCAGGTTCTTCTTGGCCCCCAGGATGGCCCGGGCGTCGGCGTCGATCTCGGGCGCGATGATCACCTCGGCGAACAGCTTGGCCATCTGTTCCGCCGCCGGGCCGGTGAGCGGCCGGTTCAGGGCGATGATGCCGCCGAAGGCGCTTTCCGGATCGCACGACAGGGCCTTCTGGTAGGCCGTCACCAGGTCGTCGTCCACGGCCACGCCGCAGGGGTTGGCGTGCTTGACGATGACGCAGGCGGTGCAGTCGAATTCGGCCACCAGCTCGAAGGCGGCGTCGGTGTCGTTCAGGTTGTTGTAGCTCAGCTCCTTGCCCTGAAGCTGGGTCGCCGTGGCCACCCCCGGCCGGCCCTCGGCGTTGGTGTAGAAGGCCGCCGCCTGGTGGGGGTTCTCGCCATAGCGCATGGTCTGCTTGCGGACCCCGGCGAACACCAGCCGGTCGGGGAAGGTCTCGCCGATCTGGCCGTTGAACCAGTCGGAAATGGCGGCGTCATAGGCCCCCGTGCGGCCATAGGCCTTGGCCGCCAGGGCGCGGCGGAAATCGGCCGTGGTGGCGCCGTTGCCCGCGGCCATCTCGTCGATCAGCCGGGTGTAGTCGCCCGGGTCCACCACCACGGTGACGAAGGCGTGGTTCTTCGACGCGGCGCGGATCAGGGCCGGGCCGCCGATGTCGATGTTCTCGATGCAGGTGTCGAAGTCGGCGCCCTTGGCCACCGTTTCCTCGAACGGATACAGGTTCACCACCAGCAGGTCGATGGGCTTGATGCCGTGGTGGGCCATGGCCGCCTCGTGCTCGGCGTTGCCGCGCACGGCCAGCAGGCCGCCGTGGATGGTGGGCTGCAGGGTCTTCACCCGGCCGTCCATGATTTCCGGGAAGCCCGTGAAGTCCGACACCTCGACCACCGGCACGCCGGCGTCGCGCAGCGCCTTGGCGGAGCCGCCGGTGGACAGGATCTCCACGTCCCGCCCGGCCAGGAAGCGGCCAAGGTCGACCAGGCCGGTCTTGTCGGATACGGACACCAGGGCGCGGCGGATGGGCGTGGACATGGGCGGGACCTCCGGGGCAGGAATAACCATGGGACGGGGCGGGATATACCACTCCGCCGGACCCGCTCCAAGGCCAGAAAAGCGGCCGGCCCGGGCAGGTCGCCCCTAGGCGCCGCCCTGTCCCGTATCCGGCGTGTATTCGGGCACCAGGTCCTGGATGGCGACCATCAGGCGGGTCCGGTCCTCGGCCCGGGCGACGGCGGCCAGGTCATCCAGGGCCCGGGCCAGGGCCTCGGCGTCGCCGGTGCGCGGCGCCGCCAGCAGCAGGCCAGGGCTGCCCGTTGCCACCAGGGGCTCGCCGCCGTGGAAGATCTCCTCGAACAGCTTCTCGCCGGGGCGCAGGCCGGTGATCTCGATGGCCACGTCCACGTCGGGCTTCAGGCCGGCCAGGCGGATGACCTGGCGCGCCAGGTCGATGATCTTCACCGGCTCGCCCATGTCCAGCACGAAGATGGTGCCCGCCCCGTCGGACCGGGTGGAGCCCAGGGCCGAGGCCTGGAGCACCAGCTCCACGGCCTCGCGCACGGTCATGAAATAGCGCTTCATGTCGGCGTGGGTCACGGTCAGGGGCCCGCCGGCCGCCAGCTGGCGCTGGAACAGGGGCACCACCGAACCCGTGGAGCCCAGCACGTTGCCGAACCGCACGGTGACGAAGCAGGTGCCCGCCCCGCCGCCGCCCGCCCGGCGCAGCAGGTCCAGGGCCTGGCAGTAGCGTTCGGCCACCCGCTTGGTGGCGCCCATGACGCTGGTGGGGTTGACCGCCTTGTCGGTGGAGATCAGCACCATGGTTTCCACCCCGTGGGCGCGGCAGGCATCGGCCACCACCCGGGTGCCGGCCACGTTGGTCAGCACGCCCTCGAAGGGGTTGGCCTCCACCATGGGCACGTGCTTCAGGGCGGCGGCGTGGAACACCAGGTGCGGCCGGTGGTGGGCGAACACGGCATCCACCCGGGCCCCGTCGCGCACGTCGGCCAGCACCGCGGCGCGGGGCAGGTCGGGCCGGGTTTCGGCCATTTCCCGGTCGATGGTGTAAAGGGCGAATTCCGACTGTTCCACCAGCACCAGTTCCGACGGCCCGAAGCCGGCGATCTGGCGCACCAGTTCCGAGCCGATGGAGCCCCCGGCCCCGGTGACCAGCACCCGGCGGCCCTTGATCAGGGTGCGCGGCCCGCTGGGGTCCAGGGCCGTCTGCGGGCGGCCCAGCAGGTCCTCCAGGGCCACGGGGCGGACTTCCAGCCGGTCGGCCAGGCCGGCCCGCAGGTCCGTCAGGCGCGGCATGCGGGCCAGGGTCAGGCCCAGGTCCTCGGCCCGGTCCAGCAGCCGGCGGACGCGGGCGCCGTCCATGTCGTCCTTGGTGACGATCAGCTTTTCCGGCTGGTCCACCAGGCCGTGGAAGCGGGCCACCACGGCGGGCATGTCTTCCACCGTGCCCAGCACCTGCACGCCGTGGATGTCGCGCCCCACCCGGCCCTTCGTTTCCGACAGGATGCCCACCACCCTGTAGGCCGCCCCCGGATCGCGGGCCATGGAGCGGATGAACAGCTCGGCCCCGTCGCCGGCCCCCACCAGCAGCACCGGCACCCGGCGGCTGGCCTGGGGATCGTCGAAGGTGAGGGTCACTCGCTTGTCCTTGTAGGACCGGTACAGGAACCGGGGCCCGCCCAGCAGGGCCATCAGCACGAACCAGTTGATGACGAACAGCGACCGCGGCACCCCGTCCAGGCGGGTCCACAGGAACATGGCCAGCAGGAACACCAGGACCACCGCCGTTACCGCCTTGGTGATGGCCATCAGGTCGTTCATCGAGGCATAGCGCCACACGCCCCGGTACAGGCCCATCATCCAGAAGGTCAGGGCGGCGATGGCCACGAACAGCACCCCGGCCTGCACCTGTTCGGCCACCGGCCAGTCGGTGGTCATGCGCCAGCCCGACAGGGGCCCGCCCAGGCGCAGCTGGATGGACAGCCAGAACGAAAGCCCGGCCATGACGATGTCGTGGCCGAAGGCGACAAACCCGCGCGGCGGAATGGGCTTGAACAGGGTCACGGCGCCGGGGCTCCCTTGATGACCGGCAGGCCCGTGAAGGCACGGGCCGTGGCGGCCAGTTCGTCGTCGATGCCGACCGGCGGCGTCCAGCCCAGGTCGCGGCGCAGTTTTCCGTCATCCACCTGAAGGGAGTCAAGCAGGCGGGCCACGGCCGCTTCGCGGCCCAGCAGGTTGCCGCCCAGGCGCAGCAGGGCCGGCGGCACAAGCCACACCCGGGGCCGGCGGCCCAGGGCCCGGTACACGCGCCGTGCCAGCTCGCCGCTGGACAGGTCCTCGCCGTCGCGCACCAGGTAGGTGCCGCCGGCCGCCGCCGGGTGATCCAGGGCGGCGACGATGGCCGAGGCCAGGTTGCCCACCCCCACCAGGCTGCGCCGGTTGCGGATCAGCCCCAGGGGCAGGGGCCGGCCCTTGGCGCAGGCCCGGAACAGGCGTTCCATGTTGCCCTTCACCCCGGGGCCGTAGACCAGCGGCGGGCGCAGGACCACCGGCTGCAGCGTGGTGCCGGCACGGGCCCCCAGGGCCATCAGGGCCCGTTCGGCCTGCCACTTGGAAATGGCGTAGGGATCGGCGGGGGCGGGCTTCATGGCCTCGGTGAACGGCGCGTCGGGTTCCGTGCGCTCGCCCATCACCTTGACGGTGCTCAGGAACACGAACCGTTCCACGCCCATGGCCGCCGCATCCTCGGCCAGGCGCCGGGTGCCTTCCAGGTTGACCCGGGTGTAGATCTTCTGGGGGTCGCTTTCCGTTTCCTCCATCACGTGGACCCGGGCCGCCAGGTGCACCACGTGGTCCACGTCGCGCAGGGCGCCGGTCCAGTCCGTGCCGGCGCCCAGGCCGGCGATGGGCCGCACGTCCACCCCCGGCACGCGGTCGAACCGGCGCGGGTTGCGGGTGGCGACGGACACATGGAAGCCGGCCCGGTTCAGCACCGGGCACAGGGCCGTGCCGATGAAGCCCGAGGCCCCGGTGACCAGGACGCGGGTCATGGCGCCGCCTCCGCCGGTGCCAGCCCGGCCCGGTGGCCCTGGCCGGCGGCGGCCAGCTCCAGGGCCGCCAGCATCAGGCGGGCCTGGGTTTCGCGGCTGTAGTCGGGGGCGGCGGCCAGGCTGTCGGTGGCCAGATCGGACAGGCGGTTGGGATCGTCCATCAGGCCGGCCACGGCGTCGGCCAGGGCCGCCGGGTCGCCGGCCGGCACCACCACCCCGGCGCCGCTGTCGCGCACGATGGCCGTGGCCTCGCCCTCGGGCGCGGCCATCAGCAGGGGCAGGCCCATGCCCATGGCCTCGAAGATCTTCGACGGGATGACCCCGGCGAACACCGGGTCGTCCTTCAGGTGCACCAGGGCCACGTCGCACAGGCTCCACACTTGGGGCATGGCCTCCTTGGGCTGGGGGGGCATGAAGATCACATTGGTCAGGCCGCGCCGGGCGGCCTCGGCCACCAGCAGGTCGCGCTCGGCCCCGGCGCCGGCCAGCAGGAACTTCAGGCGCGGCCGGTCGGCCAGGCGCTGCGCCGCGTCCAGCACGTTCATCAGGCCGTGGGCCATGCCGTGGGTGCCCACGTAGCCGACCACGAAGGCATCTTCCAGGCCCCATTGGGCGGCCAGGACCGGGTCCCGGTCGCGGGGGCCGTAGCGGGGCAGGTCCACCCCGTTGCGCACCACGGCCACCTTGGCCGGGTCGATGCCCCGGGCCGTCAGGTTGTCCTTGAAGGCGTGGGTCAGGGCCACCACGCAGGCGGCGCGGCGGTACATGTGCAGTTCCAGGGCCTCCAGCAGGTGCAGGGCCAGGCCCTGGCGCACGGCGCCCACGGCGGCGATGGAGGCCGGCCACAGGTCGCCCAGCTCGAACACGAAGGGTACCCGGCGCCAGGCCCCGGCCAGCCAGCCGGCCACGGCGGCGAAGAACTGGGGCGAGGTGGCGGCGATCACGTCGGGCTTCTCCTGGCGCAGGGCCCCCCAAAGGCCGGTGGCCCCGAAGCTGAGGAAATCCAGCCCCCGCTTCGCCACGCCCCGGTTGGCGGCGATGTAGGTTTTCATGCGCACCACGCGGATGCCGGCCATCTCCTCGGTCCGGCACCAGGCGTTTTCGTAGCCGTCGAACAGGCGGCCGTGGGGGAAGTTGGGGGCGCAGGTGATGACCGTCACCTGGTGACCCCAGCGCACCCAATAGCAGGCCCGCTCGTACACCCGGGTGGCGGCGGCGTTGGTTTCCGGCGGGAAGTTTTCGGTCAGAAACAGGATTTTCATGGGGCCCGCCCCCGGCCCAGCAGAGCCAGCAGCCCCCCGGTGACAATCGCCCCCAGCACCAGCCCGGCCACGGGCCGGGCCACCGACACCCAGGCCGCGCCCACCAGCCCCAGGCCGCCCAGGCCCACCAGGGCCGACACCCCGGCGTGGGACCAGCCGGCGGCCACGGCCCGCTGGTAGGCATGTTCCTTGTGGGCCCGCAGGGGCGATTCGCCCCGGGCCAGGCGCCGCGCCAGGGTCAGGGTGGCATCGGCCAGGTAGTAGGCCGGCAGGATCAGCGCCGCCGCCCCCAGCCCCCGGGCCGAAAGCGACAGCAGCAGCCAGCCCAGCAGGAAGCCCAGGGCCACGCTGCCCACGTCGCCCAGGAACAGGCGCGCCGGGGCCCAGTTCCAGCACAGGAAGCCGGCCGCCGCCGTGGCCGCCGTCAGGCCGTGGATGGCCCAGGAACCGTCCAGGCCCGCCACCGCCGCCACCAGGGCCACGCCGCCGCCGATGACCATGGTTTCCACCCCGGAGATGCCGTCGATGCCGTCCATGAAGTTGAACAGGTTGATGAACCAGATCCAGATCACCCCGGCCAGGGCCAGGTCCACCGACCGGGGAAGGGCATCGGATATGTAGGCCCCCACATCGGGCATGGCCGACAGGGCCAGGACCACGGCCACGGTCTGGGCGAACAGGCGCAGCACGGCGGGCAGGCCCCGCAGGTCGTCGACGAACGACAGCCCGGCCAGGGCCAGGGCCAACAGGCAAACGGCCACCAGGCCCGTATCCCCGGCACCGGGGGTGGCCCACCAGGCGACCACCAGGACCGGCACCAGGGCCAGGCCGCCGCCGCGCGGCGTGGCCCGGGTGTGGCTGGACCGCGCGTTGGGCCGGTCCAGGACCCGGCGCCGTTCCAGCCAGCGCAGGGCCCCGCCGGTGCCCAGCACCGTCAGCACGAAGGCGGCCAGGGGAACCAGGGTCTGGGTCGCGGTGATCATGCCCTGCATATACCCCGAAGGGTCCGACCGAACAGTTAAAAAATCGCACGAAAAAAGCCGTCCCGGATGACCGGAACGGCTGTCTGGCATCCCCCGGTGGCGGTGCCTATAATCCGCGCCCTGTTCCCCCGCCCCCGTTTTCCCGCATCAGGAGCCCGCCATCACCCCCGCTTCCCCCGAACCCGGCGCCCCCCTGGCCCCCGGCGCCCCACTGGCCAAATCCATGGCCGTGGTCCTGGGGCTGTCGCCCGTGGCCTGCTTCTTCACCGAGCGGGCGACCACGCCGGTGCTGCTGCTGCTGGCCGTGCTGGTCCTGGCCCTGGCCTGGCGGCGCGGGTTCCGTCGCCTGGCCGCCACGCCCCTGGCCTGGGGCCTGCTGGCGGCGGCCGTGGCCTGGGCGGGGCTGTCCACCCTGTGGTCCCTGGACACCGGCTGGGCCCTGGGCGGCACGGCCAAGATGGCCGGCAACCTGGGAGCCGGGGCCCTGGTGCTGGCCGGCGTACCGCTGCTGACCGGCGCCGAACGGCGCCTGGCCGTGGGCGGGCTGATGGCCGGGGCGGCCCTGGCCCTGGCCCTGATGGCGGTGGAGGTGGTGTTCGGCGGGCCCATCACCATCGGCCTGATGGGCATCCCCTACCGGGGCGAGATCGCCGGCCTGTTCTGGCTGAACCAGCCCATGGGCTTCCTGCTGCTGCTGGCCTGGCCCATCGCCCTGGCCCTGTGGATCGGCGGCCGCGAGGCCATCGCCGTGCTGACCCTGATCGCCGCCGGGGTGCTGACCTGGGCCCTGACCTACCGCACCGGGGCCATGGCCTTCGTCATCGGCCTGGCGGCGGCACCCCTGGCGGTGCTCAGCCGCCGCTACACGGGGCCCATCATGGCCGGGGCCGTGGCCCTGGTGGTGCTGGTGGCGCCGGTGCTGCCGTTGACCGTGCTGGCGCCGGCCCGCATCATCGACGGGGCCTGGCCGTCGGGGGCCCTGCAGCACCGGCTGTACATCTGGGAATTCGCCGCCCACCGCATCGCCGAGAAGCCGCTGCTGGGCTGGGGCATGAACGCGGCGCGGATCATCCCCGGCGGCGACACGGTGGTGTCCAACCCCGCCGTGCCCTTCAACGGCACCCTGATGCCCCTGCACCCCCACAACGCGGCCCTGCAGGTGTGGCTGGAACTGGGCCTGCCGGGGGCGCTGATCCTGGCCGCCCTGGCCGCCCTGGCGGTGCTGGCGGCGGCCCGGGCCCGGGCCGGGCGCATGGCCCCGGCCCTGGTGACGGGCCAGGTGGTGACCGCCCTGGTGATGATGAACCAGAGCTACGGCATCTGGCAGAGCTGGTGGCTGGCCGTGCTGTGGCTGGCCACCCTGGCCACGGCCCTGGTGCTCAGGCGGGATCCGGCGCCGTAGCGCGCCGCCAGGCATCCAGCACCAGCAGCGACCAGACCTTCAGCGCGTGGTCGCGCCGCCCGGCGTGGTGTTCGTCCAGCAGGGCCTGCACCGGCGCCCAGTCCAGGCCGCAGTCGGCCAGGGTGGCGGGGGTCAGCCGGTCGGCCACCAGATCCTTCAGGTCCGATTTCAGCCACACCCCCATGGGGGGATTGAAGCCGCGCTTGGGCTGGTCCACCAGGGCGTCGGGCAGCAGGCGCCGGGCGACGCCCTTCAGCACCGCCTTCAGGCCGCCCTGGACCCGCAAGGCCGGGGCGATGCCCTGCACGGCCTCGATCACCCGGTGGTCGATGAGCGGCAGGCGCAGCTCCAGGGCATGGCGCATGGACATGGCGTCGCCATAGGCCAGCAGGTTGCCGGGCAGGAACGACAGCAGGTCCGTCTGCTGCATGGCGTCCAGGGGATCGGCCGACGGCGCGGCCCGGTACAGGTCGGCGATGGGGCTGGGCGGCGGGGCCTCCAGCCCCAGCAGGCCCTGGCGTTCGGCGGGGTCGAAATATTCCACCCAGGCGGCGTACATGTCGGCGTCGGGGCGGTTGGCGGCGGTCAGGAACTCGCGGGCCCGGCGCAGGCCGTGGCGACCGCGGCTGCTTTCCGGGATCAGCCCCGCCGCCGGCCCGATGACGCCGGTGCGCAGCCAGCCCGGCAGCTTGCGGTAGCGCCCGGCCAGCAGGCCGCCCCGGTAGCGGGGATAGCCGGCGAACACCTCGTCGCCGCCGTCGCCCACCAGGGCCACGGTCACGTGCTCGCGGGCCTTGCGCGACAGGTCGTGGATCAGCAGCGCCGTGGGGTTGCCGAAGGGCTCGCCGAAGCCGGCCACCATGTCGTCCAGAAGCCCGGCCAGGCCGGCCCCGGCGGGCAGTTCCGTGTGGGCCGAACCGATGTGTTCGGCCACCCGGCGGGCCTGGACCCGCTCGTCATAGGCCGGCTCGTCGAACACCATGGTGAAGGTGCGGGGCGGCGGGGCGCCGGTGCGCCGGGCGGCATCGGCGATGACGGCGGCGATGACCGACGAATCCACTCCGCCCGACAGGAAGCAGCCCACGGGCACGTCGGCCACCAGGCGGTCCTCCACGGCGCCGCGCACGGCGAGCAGCACCGCCTCCACGGCCTCGTCCAGCGACGCCCCCCGGCCGTCGGCATAGCGGGGCGCCCAGTAGCGGCCCGTTTCCAGGCCGCCGCCGGCGGTCCAGCGGGCCCAGTGGCCCGGTTCCAGCTTGCGGATGCCCCGGTGGATGGTCAGGGGCGCCGGCACGTACAGGCAGGCCAGGTAGGCGGACAGGGCCTCGCGATCCACGGCCAGGTCCACCTCGGGATGGGCCCGCAGGGCATGGATTTCCGAGGCGAAAGCCAACCCGCCACCCGGCAGGGGCGCATAGACCAGGGGCTTGATGCCCAGGCGGTCCCGGGCCAGCAGCAGGCTGCCATCCCGGCGGTCCCACAGGGCGAAGGCGAACATGCCCACCAGCCGGTCCAGGGCCGCGACGCCGTGGCGCATGAGCAGGCGCAGCAGCACCTCGGTGTCGCTGTGGCTGGCGAAGGTCTCGCCCCGGGCCTCCAGGTCGGCCCGCAGGGCGCGGTAGTTGTAGATCTCGCCGTTGTAGGCCAGCACCCAGCGGCCGCAGGGCGAGGCCATGGGCTGGTGCCCGCCCGGCGACAGGTCGATGACCGCCAGCCGCGTATGGCCCAGGGCGGGCCCGCCTTCGGTGTCCCGCCACGTCCCCCGGTCGTCCGGCCCGCGATGGGCCAGGCGCGCCACCATGGCGTCCAGCACATCCGATGAAACGCGGGTCGCGCCCGCGATGCCGCACATGGGTCAGTCCCGCCGCGCCACCAGGATCAGGCTCTTGCCCACGGGCGGGGGGGCCAGGCCCTCGATGAAGCGGGTCACGGGCACGCCCACGGCGTCGTACAGGCCGGCCAGCTTGGGGTCGAAGGCCGTGGCGCCCAGCAGGGTGTTCATCAGGTACCAGGGCGCGATGCCCAGCAGGTCGAAGTACTGGCACACCCGGATCTGAAACCCGGCCTCGGCCACCCGGCCGGCCAGCTCGGGTTTGGTGTAACGGCGGAAGTGGCCCACCAGGCGGTCCATGTCGCTGAACAGGAACTTCAGCGCCGGCACGAACAGCAGCAGGTGGCCGCCCGGCGCCAGCATGCGGTGCAGGTCGGCCAGGGCCGCCCGGTCGTCCTCGATATGCTCCAGCACGTTGACCAGCACGGCGGAGTCATAGGCGCCGTCGGCCACCCCGGCCGAGAAGGCTTCCAGCATCACGTTGTGCACGGCCACGGCCGGGTCGGCGGCGAAGCGGTCGGTCAGGCGGCCGATCAGGTTGGCGGAGGGCTCCACCAGGTCCAGGCTTTCCACGTGGGGGCGCAGGCCCTCGGCGATGTTGCCGATGCCGGCGCCGAATTCCACCGCCCGGCCGCCCAGGAAAGGGCGGAATTCGTCCAGGATCCACTGGCGGTAGCGGCGCAGGGTGGCCAGGGCCTCCAGGTCGGCGCCGTCGTAGGACACGCCCTCGCTCACGCCGCCAGGCTCCGTTCCGCTTGCTCAAGCACCTCCACCACGCGCACCCCCAGGTCCAGCCCGGCGGTGTCCGTGGATTGGGCGCGGACGGCCTGGGCGAAGGCGTTCAGGGCCCGGGTCAGGGGGGCCTCGGGGTCGTAGTCCAGGGCCCGGGGCGGTTCCTCCTCGACGATGCAGCGCGGGCTGTCGTTGCGCCGTTCCAGGATCAGCTTGTCGTCCTGGGTGTCGTCGAACAGCAGCATGTGGCCCCGGAAGTGGACGGCCATGAAGCGGCGCTTGTGGTCCAGGATGTTGCTCAGGGTGATCTCGGCCTTCAGGCCGTCGTCGAAGGTCAGGGTCAGGGCCAGGGTCTCGCCGCCGTCGGCCCGCTTTTCCAGGCGTTCGGCCGCCACCCCGGCCAGGGGCCGGGCCGCCAGGTCGAGCGCCAGGGCCACGTCGTGGGGGCCGTAGTCCCACAGCACCGAAACGTCGTCGCGCACCGGCCCGTCGTTGCCGCCGCCCGACACGATGCTTTCGATGGACCCCAGGATCAGGCTTTGCCGCTTCACGGTCTGGTAGGCCGGGTTGAACAGGTGGATGTGGTCGATGAACACGTAACCCCCCTGCCCGGCCACGTACCTGGCCAGGGCCCGGGCCTTGGCGGCATCGGTGGTGAGGGGCTTTTCCACGAACACCGGCAGGCCCGCCTTCACGGCGGCGCGGACCATGGTGTCGTGGAGCGCCGGGGGCACGGCCAGGACCAGGCCGTCCAGGTCATGGGCGCGGATCAGGTCGCGCCAGCGCTTCGTCACCTGGCACTGGGGCCCGGCCCAGCCGGCGGCTTCGGGATTGGAGGACGCCAGCCGGGCCAGGGTCAGGTCCGGCGCCGCGTTCAGGGTGCGGATGATGTTCCGGCCCCAGCGGCCGGCCCCCACCAGGCCCAGACGCAGCGGCCGGGTGGCCATTACTGCTCGCCGGTATAGACGCCGTCGGCCCAGGTGAGGAACCGGCGCAGGCCCTCGTCCAGGTCCACGCCGGGCTCGTAGTCCAGCTGCAGGCGGGCCTTGCGGATGTCGGGGCAGCGGCGGTTGGGCTCGTCGGCCGGGTAGCTGTCGGGATATTCCACCACGTTGTAGGTGACCTTGCGCGACGACACCTTCTCGATGCGCTGCACCAGATCAACCATGGAGATTTCCGGCTTGGGGTTGCCGATGTTGTAGGCCTCGCCGGGCACGCCCTTCAGGATGACGCGCAGGAAGCCCACCATGGCGTCGGTGATGTAGCAGAAGGTGCGGGTCTGGTTGCCGGTGCCGTACACGTTCAGCGGCAGGCCCGCCTTGATGCGGCTGGCGAAGTTGGGCAGCACCCGATAGTCGGTTTCCTGCATGCCCGGGCCGAACACGTTGAACGGGCGGATGGTGTTGGTCTTGGTGCCGTTCTTGCCGTGGAAGATGTAGCACAGGGTCTCGCCCACCCGCTTGCTTTCGTCATAGCAGGCGCGCGGCCCCTGGCACGACACGTGGCCGCGGTAGCTTTCCGCCGTGGGCACGTGGGCCGGATCGGGATCGCCATAGATTTCCGACGACGAGAAGAAGGCGAAGCGGGCGTCGTGGGCCTCGGCCAGTTCCAGCATCAGCCGGGTGCCGGTGATGGCCACCTGCAGCGTTTCCAGGGGATAGGCCCGGTAGTAGTACGGGCTGGCGATGCCGGCGGCGTGGATCACGTAGTGCAGCGGCCCGTCCCACTCGAAGGGCTGGATGACGTTGTGGTTGACGAACCGCACGTTGTCGCGCTCGGGGATCTGCGATCCCTCCTTGCCGGCGGTGATCAGGTTGTCCAGGGCCACCAGGGTCACCGGCTCGGCCAGGTGCCGGGCGTTCAGTTCGGCGAACACCTCCATGAAATAGCGGCCCAGGAAGCCCCGGCCGCCGGTCAGCAGCACGGTCTTGCCGGCGAAATCCTGGGCCGGGCCGGCGATGCGGTCGGCGATTTCGGCGACGTCGGACTGAAGGAGGAATTCGGACATGGTCAGTGGACCTCGACGTGCGGAAGGGGAACGATGAAGCGGCCGCCGGCCTCCGCATAGGCCGCGTGGTTGCGCATGATGGGTTGGGCGAAGTTCCAGGCCAGGATCACCACCGCGTCGGGCCTGCGAAGGTACAGGGCCTCGGACGGCAGCACCGGCACGTGCAGGCCCGGCGTGTACAGGCCCTGCTTCAGCGGGCTGTCGTCGACGATGAAGTCGATCACGTCGGGGCCGATGGCGAAATGGTGCATCAGGGTGGTGGCCTTGGCCGGGGCGCCGAAGCCGGCGATGGTCTTGCCCTGGGCCTTCAGGTCGGCCAGCAGGGCCGTCAACTCGTCGCGCACCGTGTCGATGCGGGCCGCGAAGCCCTTCAGGGTTTCGGCCCTGTCCAGGCCCAGGCGGGATTCCAGGGCGATCAGCTCGGCCACCGAGGCCTCCACGGGCCGTTTGCCGCCGGCCTTCTGGGCCATGCCGCGCAGGGAACCGCCGTGGCTGTCCACCCTTTCGGCGGCGATCAGCTCCAGCCCGTGTTCGGCCAGGAAGCGGCGCAGGGGGCCCACGGCATGGTAGGCCAGGTGCTCGTGGTAGATGGTGTCGAACAGGGTCTTCTCGAACACGTCCACCAGGTACGAGACCTCGAACACGAACACCCCGCCGCCGGCCAGCAGGGTGGCCACCCCGTCGGCGATGGCGCCCAGGTCGTCGGCGTGGGCGAACACATTGTTGGCCGTGACCACGGCGGCCGGCCCCCGTTCATCGCGGATGCGCCGGGCCAGGGCCGGGGTGAAGAAGTCGGCCAGGGTCTCCACGCCCTGTTCCGTGGCCCGGGCGGCGATGTCGCGGGCCGGGTCCACCCCCAGCACCCGCAGGCCCTCGTCCCGGAACGCCTTCAGCAGGGTGCCGTCGTTGGAGCCGATATCCACGGCCAGGCCGCCGTCGGCCAGGGCGAAGCGCCGGGCCACCTGGGCCGCGTAGTCCTGGAAGTGCTTCACGAACACCGGCGAGGTGCCGGAAACGTAGACGTAGTCCCGAAACAGCACCGCCGGGTCCACCACGTCCAGAAGCTGCACGTGGTAGCAGGTTTCGCAGAAGAACACATCCAGGGGGAAGCTTTCCTGGGGTTGGCCCAGGGCCGCTTCCGGCACGAAGGCGTTGGCCGGCGGCGTGGGCGCCAGGGCCAGCACCCGGGTCAGGTCGGCGCCGCCGCACAGCCGGCAGGTGTCGCGGCGGTGGCAGGCGGTTTCAGCCATGGGATCAGGCGTCGTCCTTCTTTGCGTCATCCGGGGTCCAGGTGGTCAGGCCCTCGCCGGCCACCATGTTCACCCGCACCACGTCGGCCTCGTAGCTTTCCTGGTCGCGCGGATTGCGCGACAGGGTCAGGAAGGTGGTGTCCTCGGGGAACACCATGCCGTGGTCCACCATGGGCGGCGTGAACACCATCTGCCCGGCCTTCACCAGGATGCGTTCCGGCTCGGCGGTGCTGCCCGTGGGCCGGTGCAGGTATTCGATGGAGCCCGACAGGACGTAGCAGTAGTGCCAGTCCGTCTTGTGGTAGTGGTTGGCGCGCAGGCTGCCGGCCTTGGACGTGATCAGCACGGCGCTTTCCATCATCATGTCCACCAGGGGCTGGATGCTGCCCCGGCCGTCCACGAACGGGGCCTCCAGGGCCACCAGGGGCTCGACGGGCCAGGTGGCCTTCTCGGCCTCGGTGACGGGCTTGATCTTCGGCATCTTGGTTCTTTCTCCCAACCTTTGGCCCCTAGGCGGCGAAGCGCATCCGGATGATCATCAGGATCACCGAGATCACGTGGTAGGCCTTGATCTTCTTGCCCTCGGCATAGGACCGGCCGTGGTAGCTGATGGGCACCTCGTACACCTGGGTGGCCCGGCGCACGGAACGGGCCAGGATTTCGGCGTGCTGGTCCCAGCCTTCCGACACCAGCGCCTTGGGGTCCACCAGGTCGCGGCGGAACATCAGGTAGCAGCTGTAGATGTCGGTGAAGGTCATGTTGAAGAAGATGTTGAACATCAAGGTGATGAACCGGTTCCCCACCTTGTGCCAGAAGTAGTAGACGCGGGTGAATTCCGGCGCCACCACCCGGCTGCCCATGACCACGTCGGCCTTGAAGCGCGATACCGGCAGCAGCATCTTGGCGTAGTCGGCGGGGTCGTATTCCAGGTCGGCGTCCTGGAACAGCACGTAGTCCCCCGTGGCGGCGGCCAGGCCGGCCTTCACCGCCGCGCCCTTGCCGCCGTTTTGCGGCTGCTTGACCAGCCGGGTGTACAGCTCCGGCCGGGATTCCAGCAGTTCCACCGTGCGGTCCTTGGAGCCGTCGTCCACCACGATGACCTCGTAGGACACGCCGTCCACCGGGCATTCGGCGATGCGTTCCAGGATCTGGATGATGGTCGCCTCTTCATTGTAGGCGGGCATCAGGATGGTCAGGGTGGTCATGGTCGGGCGGACCCAGATGTGGTGCCGGTGGTGTCGGGCGGCGGCGTCGCCCGTTTGCTAACCGGTGGGCGGGCGCCACGCAAGGCTTAGTTTGCCCCCGGGGCGCCACGGGCCCAGCATTCGGGCGGTGCCAGGCGGTAGATGTGTTCCGCCTTGGTGACCCCGGCGCCGCTCCCCGACAGGGTGCGCGAGGCGCGGGACGCCACGTCGATGGTGGCCAGCAGCTCCAGGCAGCCGTTTTTCGCCAGGGCCCGCCACTGGCCGTAGCCGGTGACGAAACCGCCGTCGCCCACCGTGCCACTGGCCAGCAGGTGCGTCACCCCCTGGGCCCGCATCTGGTCGTAGAAGCGGCGGGGGTTGTCGGCCTGGGGGCGGGAGTCGATGCGGGCCTCGTCCGTGTGATGGATGTAGAAGATGGGCACGTCCACCAGGTAGTTGCGCACCCGGGCCGGCATCAGGATGCGGTCATCGGGGCCCAGGTGGGCGTTGATCCAGGGCACGGCGGCGTAGCCGTTGACCATGCGGCCCAGGAAGGCATCCCGGTCCTCGCCCCGCGCGATGCGTTCCACGTAGGGCAGGCTGAACAGGCCCTGCATGGCCACGCCCAGGGCCAGGGCCGCCAGCACCCCCGCCCCCAGCACGCGGCGCGCCCCCGCCGCCTGCAGCCCGGCCACGGCGCCCAGGCACAGGACCAGCAGGACCGGCAGCAGGGGCAGCAGGTGGCGTACCCGCTGTGACGCCCCCATGAGGATGTAAAGCCCATAGAACAGCACCACGGCCGCCACGGTCCGCCCCACCGGCCCGTTGATGGCGGCCCATCCACCCCGGCGCCAGCGCCACAGGCCGATGACCGCCGCCGCCGGCACCGCCAGGGCCGGCACGGCGCCCAGCCCCACCCGGGCCCCTTCCAGGGCCGGGTTCAGGCCGAACAGGGCCACGGCCGGATAGGTGATCAGCCCCCACAGGCCCGAGCCCACCACCCGGTCCTCCTGAAAGATCATTTGCCGGAAGGCCTCGGCATGGTCGGCGTCCCAGATGTCCGGCGACACGTAGGGCAGCACCCCGAACAGCATGGGGAACACGGGATCGCCGGTGTTCAGGAAGTTCCACAGGTACCACTGGAAGCCCGCCACGCCGGCCGCCAGGCCATAGACCAGGGCGCGGCGGAACCCGGCCCGCTGGGCCAGCACCACCAGTCCCAGGGCCAGGGCGAACACCAGCCCCGTGTACTTGGCGGCCATGAAGGCCCCGGCCCCCAGGCCGGCCACCAGGGCGTAGCCCAGGCCGCGCGGCCCGGCGGCCCGTCCGGCCGCCAGCAGGGCGATGCCGGCCACCAGGGCGGTGCGCGATTCCACCTGCCCCCCGCCGGCCCCGTAGATGACGGCCGGCGCCGTCAGCCAGGCCAGGGCCCCGGCCAGGGCCCAGACCCGTCCGGCCACGGGCCGCAGGGTGGCGAATACCAGCAGGCCGGCCCCCCAGCCCGACAGCATGGTCCACAGGGTCATGGCCCGCTCGCCGCCCAGGGCCAGGGCGGCGCCATAGGTGAGCTGCGGCCCCAGGGGCACGGCGCCATCCACGGCCCGCGGCACGAACAGGATGTGCCCCGCGGCCAGGAACCGCTTGGGCAGATCGAAGTGATAGGCCAGGGTATCGGCCTCGGTCGGCGGCGCCAGGCCTTCCACCAGGTCCAGGGCCATCACCATCGCCAGGGCCACCACCAGGGCGATGGTCAGCCAGCCTCCCCAAACGCCATCGTCCGCCCCGGCCGCGCCCGCCCCGGCGGGCACCGGTGCCATCCCCCGCCAGGCCAGCCCGCACGCGGCGGACAAAGCCAACACGAAAATCGTACCAACCGTTCCGTAAAATCCGGCGATCCCGACCGGAAACAGCAGCCATCCCAGCAGGCCGAAACCCAGGCCGAAGGCCCAGGCGAGGCGCTGGGGGAGGTCCAGGTCCGCCACCACGCCGGCCAGACGCAGGGTCAGGCCGCCCAGGCCGAGGCAGGCCAGGACCAACAGGACGGGTGTCAGCCAGGCCATCCCAGGGTCCGCAGCACGGCGGCCAGGTAGGGGCGGTACTGGACCAGGTAGAGGGCCAGGGCGCCCGCCACCCAGGCCCCG
>JAGREA010000315.1 GCA_020446745.1 Rhodobacterales bacterium
AGGTGCCCAGCGGCCCGTCGTTGTTGAACGACAGCGACAGGGTGCAGATGGCCCCCGACGGCGTCTTCAGGCCGATGGCCATGTCCATGGCGATGCCCAGTTCCGGGTGCGTGGGGCCCTGCAGGCCGAAGGCTTCCGAGGCCGTCTCGCCGGTCTGGTACTGGAACAGGTCCACCGTGTGGCAGGCGTGGTGCCACAGCAGGTGGTCGGTCCAGGTGCGCGGCTCGCCCAGGGCGTTCTTGTTGGAACGGCGGAAGAAATAGGTCTGCACGTCCATCTGCTGGATCTTGATCTCGCCGGCCCGGATCCTGTTGTGGACCCACTGGTGGCTGGGGTTGAAGCGCCGCACGTGGCCGGCCATGGCCACCTTGCCGCTCTCCCGCTGCACCTTCACCAGTTCCCGCGAGTCGGCCAGGTTGTCGGCCATGGGAATTTCCACCATCACATGCTTGCCGGCCTTCAGGCACTGGATGGCCTGGGCCGCGTGCACCGGGGTGGGGGTGGCCAGGATCACGCCTTCCACGTCGTCGCGGGCCAGGGCCTCGGCCAGGTCCTTGGTGGCGTGGGGGATGCCGCGCTCGGCCGCGAAGGCGTCGATGTCGTCCGGTTCGCCGCCCACCACCGACACCACCTGGGCCGCGTCGATGTTGGCCAGGGCGTCCAGGTGTTTGCGTCCGAAGGCGCCCGCCGCGCCGGCCACACACAGTTTCATGGGTCCGTCTCCGCCTTTTCTAGTCTTGGTTTTCCAGCACCAGGTGCCCGACCGCCGTGTTGGAGGCCGGCACGTGGTAGTGCCGGTGGATTTCCGTCACCCGGGGCGTCAGGGCGCCGCGCATGACCAGCCACATGACCAGTTCGATGCCCTCCGAGCCCGATTCCCGCAGGTATTCCACGTGGGGGATGGCCGCCGCCGCTTCCGGGTCGTCGACCAGCAGGTCCAGGAACCGGTTGTCGAATTCGGGGTTGATCAGCCCGGCCCGCTGGGCCTGCAACTGGTGCGACATGCCGCCGGTGCCGAAGATGACCACCCGCAGGTCGTCGTCGAAGCTTTCCACCGCCTTGCGGATGGCCCGGCCCAGGTTCAGGCACCGGTGGCCCGTGGGCGGCGGGTACTGCACCACGTTGACGGCCAGGGGGATCACCGGGCAGGGCCAGGCATCCGGCTGTCCGAAGGCCAGGGACAGGGGCACGGTCAGGCCGTGGTCCACCTCCATGGCGTTGACGATGGTCAGGTCGAATTCGTCCAGGATGATGGACTGGGCCATGTGCCAGGCCAGGTCCGGGTGGCCCACCACCTCGGGCACCGGGCGCTTGCCCATGCCCTCGTCGGCGATGGGGAACCGTTCGGCGCAGCCCAGGGCGAAGGTGGGGATCAGTTCCAGGGAGAAGGCCGTGGCGTGGTCGTTGTAGACGACGATGGCCACGTCCGGCTTCAGGTCTTCCATCCATTGGCGCGAGGCCTCGTAGCCGGCGAACACGGGCTGCCAGTAGGGCTCGTCCGTCTTGCCCTGGTCCATGGCCACGCCGATGGCCGGCACGTGGGAGGTGGCGTAGGCGCCGACGATTCTAGCCATTCGCCCACTCCTTCTTGCTGCGGTTGCCTTCGATGGGCCGGCCGCCGTCGACCATCATTTTCCGGTATTCCTCGTTGCTGACGCCGGTCATCAGGGCCGCCAGCTCCTGGAAGGTCAGGCCGTCGGTCATGGCCAGCTTGGCCGTGTAGTAGATGTTGCCGCCCAGTTCGAGCATGCCGTTCCAGTCCCGGTCCAGCACCGCCCGGCGCTGGGCGTCGGACATGGGGAAGCGGTCCAGGTAGGCGGCCTCGTCGGCCTTGAAGGCGGCCCGGTTGTCGGCGTGGCGCAGGGACATGCAGAACATGTTCAGGTGATAGCCCTTGCGCGACTGCTGGGCGTCGAACACGTAGGTGCCCGGAATGTCGTGGTAGTCGGCGGTCATCATTCGGTCTCCGCTTGGTCCGGCAGGCGGGCCAGCAGGGCATCGGCCAGGTCGGCGAACCCGGCCTTGCCGGCCACCACGGCCAGGTCGCCGATCTGCTGCTGCCAGTCCACCGTGGCCCGCGCCATGCGTGGCGGCAGGCCCAGGTCGGCCACGGTCTTGGCCACCTCGCGCATTTCGGCGGCGCGGCGCACGCCGTGGGTGGCGGCCCGTTCCAGCATGTAGGCGGCCTTGCCGGTGAAATCGATTTCCGGATAGGTGACGTCCAGGGACGCCAGCACGGCTTCCGCCACCCCGGCCCGGCGCCCGGCCAGCACGCATTCCAGGAACAGGGCCTCGAGCCCCTTCAGCATGACGGACCGCACCATCTTGGTGGTCGAGGCGGCGCCCACGGGGCCGTCCACCACCACCGGCTCCATGTCCAGGGCTTCCAGGGCGGCGGCGCCGTCGGCCGCGTGGGGGCCCGAAAGCAGCAGCGGCACCTTGTGCAGCCGGGGGTGCACCGGGCCCATCACGGCCATGTCCACGTAGCGGCCGCCGGCGTCCTCGACGGCCGCCGCGCTCTGGCGCTTGGTGCCGGGGGCGCAGGAATTGCCGTCCACGAACAGCGCCCCAGGGGCCAGATGCGGGGCCACGCTTTGCGCCGCCACCAGGGCCTGGTCGGCGGTGACCAGCGACACCACCAGGGGCGCGCCTTCCACCGCCTGGGCCGGGGCGTTGCAGCCGGTGACGTTCCAGTGGGCGTAATCGGCCCGCTTGGCGGCGCGCACGGCGTCGTCGGCATGGTCGGTCTTGATGTCGTAGGCCCACACGGACCGGGCCCGGTCGGGGCCCCAGCCCTTGACCATGGCCTGCCCGGCCTCGCCGAAGCCCACCAGGGCCACCTTGCCCGCCGTAGAAAGGGTGTCCGCCTGCGCCACCTGTTCCGTTTCCCTTGAAGTCATGCAGAAGTCATGCCCTGCGGGGGCGGCACGGCCGGACCCCGCAGTCTTGTCCTACCATTGGCCGGCGTTCGGGGAAAATTGGAAAGCGAACCGGTCTATTCGATTTTCGAATAGCGCATCCGAATAGGGCTAGGACTTCACCCCGGCCTGGGCCTGGGCCCCGGCGGCCCGCAGGCAGTCCAGGAACAGGCTTTGGGTGGCCGTGGGGCGCCAGTCCCGGCGCCGCGTGATGCCGATGGGCCGGGCCGTGCCCGACAGGTCCACGGGCAGGGGCGTCAGCAGGCCCAGTTGGCGTTCGTGGCGGATCTGGTGGGCCGAGATCAGGGTCAGGCGGTCGCTGTCCAGCAGCAGGCCGCGGATCAGGATCAGCGAGCTGGATTCCACCAGGCCGCCGGGCGGTTCGGCGTCGCCGAACAGGGCGTCGAAGCGGGCCCGGGTGGGCGTGCCCTGGCGCGGCACGGCCCAGGGATAGGCCAGCAGGTCCGCCATGTCCACGTGGTCCCGCGCCGCCAGGGGGTGGCCGGCGCGGCCCACCACCACCAGGGGGTCGCTCAGCAGGGCCTCCTGCACGATATCGTCGATGGGCACGGGGATGCGCAGCGCCCCCACCAGGATGTCGATCTCGCCGTGGCGCAGGCCGTGGAGCTGGTCGTTGTAGGGGCCGTCCACCACCTGGATGCGCACGTCCGGGCGATCCTTCAGCAGGGCGTTGATGGCCGTGGGCAGGATGAAGGTGCGGGGCAGGGGCATGGTGCCCACGACGATGCGGCCCATGTCCACGCCCAGCAGTTCGCTGATCTCGGTGAACCCCTGGTCCAGCTCGGAAAAGGCCAGCTTGACGGACTGGGCCAGCACGTCGGCGGCCGGCGTCAGGTCGATGCCCTTGGCCGTGCGGGTGAACAGCGACAGGCCCGACAGGCGTTCCATGTCGCGCGCCGCCCGGTGCAGGGTGGGCTGGGACACCCCGGCCGAGCGGGCCGCCAGGGTGAAGTTGCCGGCCCCGGAAACGGCCACCAGGGCCCGCAGCTGGGGCGTGGTCAGAAGCTGGTCGAAGTTGGCGAAGCCCCGGTTGCCGCGCTTGGTGCTCAGCCGCACCGCCTCCTTGGCGCCGGCCTGCACCAGGTCCAGGGCGCGGTCTACCCGGGCGTGGAACTGGGTGCCGGCGTCGGTCAGCACCATGCCGTCGCTGCGGCGCTCGAACAGCGGCGTGCCCAGGCCGTCCTCCAGCTTGGCCAGGGCCTGGGTGATGGCCGGCTGGGACAGGTGGATGCGCTCGGCCGCCTGGCTGATGCTGCCGCATCGGGCCACTTCGCGGAACGCCCGCAGGTGCCGGATGTTGGGGGTCTTGCTATTCAGGAATTGCATCGGTGTGCGGCAAACCGCGGGATCGTTAAAATGGCTATAGCATAATCTTATAACGGAGGCGGGGCTTTCAAGTCGTCTTTTTTGGGCCGCCGTCGGATACTGTGATCGGAAGACCGCGCAGGCGGCCCCGTGGCCGACGGTGCCCGCCGACCCCAAACATCGATCCATGAGGCGTCCATGTCCGACAACAAGACCGTATTGGTGATCAGTGCCCATTCCGCCGATTTCGTGTGGCGGTGCGGCGGCGCCATCGCCCTGCACCAGGAACGGGGCTACGATGTCACCATCGCCTGCCTGTCCTATGGCGAGCGCGGGGAATCCGCCAAGCTGTGGAAGCAGGGCGGCATGACGCTGGACCAGGTGAAGGCCGCGCGGCGCAAGGAGGCCGAGGCCGCCGCCGCCGCCCTGGGGGCCCACGACATCCAGTTCCTGGACGCCGGCGACTACCCCCTGGAGCTGGATCGGGACAAGAAGTTCGCCCTGGTGGACCTGATCCGCCAGGTGCAGCCCACCTTCATGCTCAGCCACTCGATGTACGACCCCTACAACACGGATCACATGTACGCCACCAAGGTGGCCATGGAATGCCGCATGATCGCCCAGGCCTGGGGCCACAACCCGGGGGAAAAGGTGCTGGGGGCGCCGCAGCTTTACCTGTTCGAACCCCACCAGACGGAACAGATGGGCTGGAAGCCCGACGTGTTCCTGGACATCACTTCGGTGTGGGACAAGAAGTGGGCGGCCATCCAGTGCATGCAGGGCCAGGAGCACCTGTGGACCTTCTACGAAAACGTGGCCGAGAACCGGGGCAACCACTTCCGCCGCAATTCCGGCGGCCAGGCCGGCGGCCGGGCGGCCAAGTACGCCGAGGGCTTCCAGTCGGTCTATCCCCGCACGGTGGATGAACTGTGATGGGCGGGGTGGTCGTTCAGAACATCGCCCGGGCGCCGCAGGAGATCATCGACGGCCTGGGCCAATGCGGCGTCGCCACGGTGCACGAGGCCCAGGGCCGCAAGGGCCTGCTGGCGTCCTATATGCGGCCCATCTATGGCGGCGCGCGGCTGGCGGCCTCGGCCGTCACCATCTCGGCCCCGCCGGGGGACAACTGGATGGTCCACGTGGCCATCGAACAGGCCCAGGCCGGCGACATCCTGGTGTTGGCCCCCACCAGCCCCTGCGAGGACGGCTATTTCGGCGACCTGCTGGCCACATCCCTGCTGGCCCGGGGCGGCCGGGGGCTGATCATCGACGCCGGGGTGCGCGACGTGCGCGACCTGACGCAGATGCAGTTTCCCGTGTGGTCCAAGGCCATCTTCGCCCAGGGCACGGTGAAGGAGACCCTGGGCTCGGTGAACGTGCCCATCGTCTGCGCGGGCGAACTGGTGAACCCGGGCGACATCATGGTGGCCGACGACGACGGCGTGTGCGTGGTGCGCCGCGAGGAGGCCGAGGCCGTGCTGGCCAAGGCCCGCGACCGCGAGGCCAAGGAGGAGGACAAGCGCCAGCGCCTGGCCGCCGGCGAGCTGGGCCTGGACATCTACGACATGCGCGGTCGGCTGGCCGACAAGGGCCTGAAGTATGTCTGATGGCGTGCCCTGCATGTGGATGCGCGGCGGCACGTCCAAGGGCGGCTACTTCCTGGCCGGCGACCTGCCGGCCGACACGGCGGCCCGCGACGCCTTCCTGCTGGGCGCCCTGGGCTCGCCCGATCCGCGGCAGATCGACGGCATGGGCGGGGCCGACCCGCTGTCCTCCAAGGTGGCGGTGGTCAAGGCCTCGGACCGGCCGGGAGTGGACGTGGACTACCTGTTCCTGCAGGTGTTCGTCGACCAGGCCGTGGTCACCGACGCCCAGAACTGCGGCAACATCCTGGCCGGCGTGGGGCCCTTCGCCATCGAACGCGGCCTGGTGCCGGCGCGGGACGGCGAGACCCCGGTGACCATCTTCATGGAGAACACGGGCCAGACGGCCGTGGCCCGGGTGAAAACGCCCGGCGGCCGCGTCACCTATGCCGGCGAGGCCCACATCGACGGCGTGCCCGGCACGGCGGCGCCGGTGCCCATCACCTTCAAGGACACGGCCGGGTCCACCTGCGGCGCCCTGCTGCCCACGGGCAACGCCGTGGACACCATCGACGGCGTGGCCGTCACCTGCATCGACAACGGCATGCCCGTGGTGGTGCTGCGGGCCGCCGACATGGGCATCACCGGCACGGAAAGCCGCGAGGCCCTGGAAGCCGACATGGACCTGCGGGCGCGGCTGGAATCCATCCGCCTGCAGGCCGGCCCGCGCATGAACCTGGGCGACGTGGCGGAAAAGTCCGTACCCAAGATGTCCATGGTGTCGCCGCCCCTGAATGGCGGGGCGGTCAGCACCCGCACCTTCATTCCCCACCGCTGCCATGCCTCCATCGGCGTGCTGGGGGCGGTCAGCGTGGCCACGGCCTGCATGATCCCCGGCACCCCGGGGGCCTCGGTGGCCGTCATCCCCGACGGGGCGGAAAAGACCCTGGACATCGAACATCCCATCGGCGCCATGGGTGTCGTCGTCTCCACCGACGGGACGGGGGCGGTGACCGACGCGGCCATCCTGCGCACCGCCCGCAAGCTGTTCGACGGCACGATCTTCGGACCGCCGTCATGTTAAGGACCCACCCCATGGACCCCGATTGGCTGCCCTACCACCCCAACCCCAGCGTCCCCACATTCGTGCCGCCGCCCGGCGCCGTGGACGCCCACTGCCACGTGTTCGGTCCGGCGGTCCAGTTCCCCTTCGCGCCGGAACGCAAGTACACGCCCTGCGATGCCTCGAAGGACCAGCTGTTCGCCCTGCGCGACTTCCTGGGCTTCGAACGCAACGTGATCGTCCAGGCCACCTGCCACGGCAAGGACAACCGGGCCCTGGTGGATGCCCTGCGGGCGGCCGGCGGCCGGGCCCGGGGCGTGGCCTCGGTGGGCCCCGACGTGACCGACGCCGACCTGGCCGAGATGGACGAAGCCGGCGTGCGCGGCGTGCGGTTCAACTTCGTCAAGCGCCTGGTGGACGCCACGCCCAAGGACGTGTTCCTGGGCATCGCCGAACGCATCAAGGCCCTGGGCTGGCACGTGGTGGTCTATTTCGAGGCCCCGGACCTGGAAGACCTGATTCCGTTCCTGAAACGGATCCCCACCCCCATCGTGGTCGACCACATGGGCCGGCCCGACGTGGCCAAGGGGGTGGACCACCCCGATTTCCAGCGGTTCATCGGCCTGATGGACCAGGTGGAAACCGTGTGGAGCAAGGTGAGCTGCCCCGAACGCCTGAGCCTGGAAGGCCCGCCCACCTATGGCGACGTGGCGCCCTTCGCCCGCGCCCTGGTGGACCGGTTCCCCGACCGGGTGCTGTGGGGCACCGACTGGCCCCACCCCAACATGAAGTCCCACATGCCGGATGACGGCCACCTGGTGGACGTCATCCCCAACATCGCGACCGATGCACAAAAACAAAAGGCGCTGCTGGTGGACAACCCCATGCGGCTCTACTGGAAATGAGGAAACCGACATGACCGATGACCAGCCGATCCCCGGCACCGTCATGTTCGACGGTGCCATGGCCATGAAGGGCTATGCCCTGAACAAGATGTGCTACTCGTTCAACAACCGCGAGAACCGCGAGGAATTCCTGGCCGACCAGGAAGCCTACATGGAGAAATACGGCCTGAACGAGGCGCAGAAGCAGGCCATCCGCGACAAGGTGGTGCTCGACATGATCGCCGCCGGCGGCAACATCTACTATCTGGCCAAGTTCGCCGGAATCTTTGGGCTCAGCGTCCAGGACGTGGGCGCCCAGCAGACCGGGATGACGGTCGAGGCCTTCAAGAACAAGCTTCTCGAGCAGGGGAGGTAGGACCATGGCAACGGTTGTTGGTGGCCTGACCACCTCTCACATCCCGGCGATCGGCGGCGCCATCGCCAAGGACCTGTTCCAGGACCCGTACTGGAAGCCGTTCTTCGACGGCTATCCGCCGGCCCGCGACTGGCTGGCCCGGGTGAAGCCCGACGTGGCGGTGGTCATCTACAACGACCACGGACTGAACTTCTTCCTGGACAAGCAGCCCACCTTCGCCATGGGCGCGGCGGCGGAATACCGCAACGAGGACGAGGGCTGGGGCATTCCCACCATTCCCGCCTTCAGGGGCGATCCCAAGTTCTCGTGGCACCTGATCAACAGCATGGTGGCCGACGAGTTCGACCTGGTGACCTGCCAGGAAATGGCCGTGGACCACGGCTTCACCGTGCCGATGCAGCTGTTCTGGCCCGACTACACCTACACCCAGGTGGCCACCGTGCCGCTGTGCGTGAACACGGTGCAGCATCCCCTGCCGTCGCCCCGGCGCTGCTACCGCATGGGCCAGGCCCTGGGCCGGGCCATCCGGTCGTATCCCGAAGACCTGAAGGTGGTGATCCTGGGCACTGGCGGCCTGTCCCACCAGCTGGACGGCCAGCGGGCCGGGTTCATCAACAAGGCCTTCGACACTCTGTGCATGGACAAGATCGCCGACGACCCGGAATACTTCCTGGACATGTCGATCCCCGACCTGGTGCGCGAGGCCGGGGCCCAGGGGGCGGAATTCATCCTGTGGCTGGCCATGCGCGGCGCCCTGGGCGACAGGGTGACCGAGCGCCACCGCAACTACCACATCCCCATTTCCAACACCGCGGCGGGCCTGATCTGCCTGGAAAGCGTGGCCTGATCCCGCCACGGACGGGAGGATGTGTCAGGATCGGCCGGTGGTGTCGCGGTGGGCGCCATCGGCATCGCCGCCGGCCGGCACGGGGTTGCCACGGGCGCCCCGCCGGCCGGTCGGGCGAAGGCCGGCCCGGTCCCCTGGCGCGGCGCACCCCACGGGTGGCCGCGGCCGGGGGCGGGCCGGTGCGACGGTTCGGTCATGCGTGACGGATGGATGGCGGCCGGGACTCAGGTGGCCAGGGGTCAGGTCGCCAGGCGCTGCACCACGCCCAGCAGGTGGGTGATGGTCTGCTTGCGCTTGTCCTCGTCCATCTTTTCCAGGTCCAGCAGCAGGTACAGGCCGTCCTCTTCCATCTTCACGTAGCGGCTTTCGTTCTCGAAGCCGTCCATGATGCTGGTGATGGCGAAGGCCCGGACCTCCTTGCGGATGCCCTTGGCCTGGATGGCTTCCCGTTCCTCGGTCTGCACCAAATCGCTGACCAGAGCCTGGGTCTCGGCGGAAATGAGGATGCCGTCGGGGTCGGCGTTGCCTTCCAGGCGCGCCGCCAGGTTCACCTCGCCGCCGATGATGGTGTAGTCCATGCGGTCTTCCGACCCGAAGTTCCCCACGTTGCAGTAGCCGGTGTTGATGCCGATGCGCATCTGCAGGGGCTGGGTGAAGCCCTTGCTGCGCCACCGTTCCTGCAGGTCGCGCATGCGCCGCTGCATGGCGATGGCCATGGCGACGCAGGCCCGGGCATCTTCCTTCACGCCGCGGGATTCCGGATCGCCGAAGAAGATCAGCATGGCGTCGCCGATGAACTTGTCGATGGTGGCCCCGTGCTCGATGGCGATGCGCGACATTTCCGAGAAATAGTCGTTCAGCAGGTAGGTGAGGTCCTCCGGCTGCATGTCCTCGGTGGTCTGGGTGAAGTTCTTGATGTCGCTGAAGAACACCGTCAGCTTCTTGCGCTCGGTGCGCAGCGCCACGTCCTTGGCGCCGGTGAAGATGGAATCGTACACCTGGGGCGACAGGTACTTGGCCAGCTTCTTGGACAGGCCTTCCAGCATGGCGTTCTTTTCGTCCAGGGACTTGGTGGCCCTGTTCAGCTCCGCCTCGTTGCGGTCGCTCATGCGCACCAGGCGCTTGGTGGTCTTGAACAGCTTCTCGTAGGCCTTGGTCAGGGTCTCGAAGTGTTCCTGGGCGGCGGCGCCTTCCAGGGTGCCGGCCTGCAGCAGGGCCTTGGCGGCGGCCAGGGCGGCCTCTTCCTTCTTGAAGATCTCGAAACCCATGGCGGGGCCCCTCCGGTCAGTCCGGGTCCACTTCCTTCAGCACGAACCGCGCGTGTTCCAGGTCCTCGGCGAACTCCTCGCCCAGTTCCTGGATGTTGTCGTCGTCGCTGGCGTAGATCCAGGTCACGGTCACGTCGTTGCCGGACTCGGCCGCCGCGTCCAGGGTGTCGAACAGGCCCATCAGCACCTTGGCGGTGGAGCTGTTGAAGTACACCAGTTCGAAATCGAACCGGATCTCGGCCCCGCTTTGGGCCTCCAGGTGGGCTTCCAGCTTCTCGATGATGGGACCGAAAAAGGCCGTGACATCCTCGGGGTAGGATTCGCCGCTCAGGACGAACACATTGGATCCGAAGTCGAAATCGACTTCCGGAGTGCGTTCGCTGCCTTGGATCTTGACTGTATCCATCAGGTCCTACTTTCGTGTCTCAGATGAAAGCCTTCAGGGCAAAAAAGGAGTGTTCGTCGTCGATGCGCCGGAAGTCGTAATCGAATCCGTTGCCGGCCCGGCGGGCGATTTCGATAAAACCGACGCCGGCGCCCTTGCTGCCTTCCGGAACATCCCCCTTCAACGTTTCCTTGTACAGGGCCTTCAGGCCGTCTTTGTCCAGTGTCTTGATGTGGGCCAGGTTGCTGGACAGACGGTCAGCATCCTTAAAGCGCACCATGTTGCCACAAGCAACGAAATAGTGGTCGTTGTCGCGACCCACCGTCAACACGCCATAGCGCAGATCGTAGAGGCCGTCCTCGCGGGGATGGACTTCATGCTCCGCCGAATAGCGGATCACGTTCTGGACCAACTCAACGAAAACGGAAAACAGGCTCTTCGAGGTCGACCGTCCCGCGTCCTCGATTTCCAGCTTCCGTTTCAACGCGGTACCGATTCCGGAAAGGATTTCCTCGGTCATGTATCCGCTGAAGCAGAACATGATGCCGTCCTCCCGCATGGTATCGCGCAACGCCGCCATTTCACTCGCCAGCATCAACCCTCTCCCTGGGGCGCACGTTCCTGTATTCAACGTTGTGCGCCACGTGTTTGGAGTTCCTTTGGACGCCCCCTCCAGGGTGGGTGGCCCAAAGCCGGACCACCCCGTCCCACGCCGAATACCCGTGAACGCAATCATATCCGTGAACGTGTTTTTTCCCAACCGTCTCGAACGCACGAAGTGCGGCCGCGACACCGGGGCGGAATCGGGAACGGGAACGGGGACGGAAAGGGGGGAAGGGGCATCGCCGCCCGGGGACGGCCCGGGCCCGGCCCGGGGGGGCCGGGCGAGGCGCCGGACGGCGGGGTTGATGGCGACCGGCACGGCGGTTCAGACGCCGCCGCTGTGCACCACCTGGTAGTAGACGGCCTCCAGCTCGTTCTTGTGCTTGGTCTCCTCGTTGGCCAGGAACTGGAACAGGTCCTTCAGCGGGCCGTCGGGGGTGCTTTCGGCCAGGGCGCCGTACTGTTCCATGGCCGCGTGCTCGCGGGACAGGGCGTACTGCAGCACGGCCTGGTCGTCGGGATGCTCGCCCAGGTCGGGCAGGTGGACGCAGTCGGAGAACCTGCGGTCGCTGGCCGGGCGGGCGATTTCCACCTGCAGCACGTCGGCCAGGTCCACCCGGTCGGCCAGGCCCGAGAACAGGTCGAAGTGCTCCTGCTCCTCGGCCGCCAGGTCTTCCACCACATAGCGGATGTTCTTGCTCACCTTGGGCGCCAGGTCGCGGTAGAAGTCCCGCGCCGTGCGTTCGAACTCGGTGGCCACGGCCAGGACCTCGGTCAGGCTGGTCAGGCCCTTCAGCCGCTTGGCGCCTCTGCCTTCGGTCATGTCCGCACCTCCGCTTCCTGCATCACCGCATCCATGCTGGCGGCCACCCGGTGGCCGTCGGCCACGGCGTGGACCACGTCGGGGCCGTTGACGCAGTCGCCGGCGGCCCACAGCCAGGGTTCCGACGTGCGCCCGTTGGCGTCCACCTTCACCCGGCCGCGGTTCCATTCCAGGGCCTCGGTCAGGGCCTCGCCCAGGATGCTCACGTCGGCGGCCTGGCCGATGGCCTCGATGACCATCTCGCCCTCGTGGATCTGCTCGTCCGATTCGTCGTAGCTGGGGGCGAACCGGCCCTTGTCGTCGAAGATCGAGGTCACCTTCCAGGTGCGCAGGCCGGTCAGGTTGCCGTCCTTGTCCACCAGCACCTCCTGCGGGCCCCGGGCGTCCAAAATCTGGATGCCTTCCTCGAAGCTTTCCTTCACCTCTTCCGGGTCGGCCAGGAAGTGGTCGAAGTCTTCCAGCGCCGTCACGGTGATCTTCACCTCGCCGAACAGTTCCATCTGCAGGCGCGCCAGGCTGCGGGCGATGTCCATGGCCACGTTGCCGCCGCCGATGACCACCGCCTGCCGGGGCACCGGGAAGCTGGTGCCTTCGGTGATGGCCCGCAGCAGGTCCACGGCCTTGGTCACCTTGGGGTGGTCCGACCCGGGGATGCGGGTGGAGCGGCCCAGGTGCAGGCCGATGGACAGCAGCACGGCGTCGTTCTGTTCGCGCAGCTGGTCCATGGTCACGTCGTCGCCGATGCGGGTGTCGTACTTGATGTCGACGCCCTGGGCGGCGATCACGTCCACGTCCCGGTCCAGCATGTCGTAGGGCAGGCGGTATTCGGGGATGCCGTAGCGGGTCATGCCGCCGGCGTGGGACCGGGCCTCGTAGACCGTCACCCCGTGGCCCATGCGGGCCAGGTCGAAGGCCGTGGTCAGGCCGGCCGGGCCGGCGCCGACGATGGCGATCCTGCGGCCCGTCGATTCGGCCGGGGCGCCGATGATGCGGGTGTAGTCCTCGTAGGGCACCTGGTCGGTGATGTGGCGCTTCAGCCAGCGGATGGCGATGGGGTCGCCCTCGTGGCTGGCGGCGCACACCGTTTCGCACTTGTGGGTGCACACGCGGCCGCAGACTTCCGAGAACGGGTTGGTCTCGTACAGCAGCTTCAGCCCCTTCTCGTAGTCGCCCTCGCGGATGCTGGCGATGTAGTCGGGGATCGACATGTGGGTGGGGCAGGTGGCCACGCACAGGCCGCAGGCCACGCAGCGATCGGCCTCCATGATGGCCTGCTCGACCGAATAGCCGTCGACGATCTCCTTGAACGAGCCGATGCGCTCGCCGGGTTCCATCTCGCCCATGGGGATGCGGCTTTCGCCCATCAGGCGATGGCCTTCGGGGCGGTGGTAGCCCAGCTCGGCCTTGTCCCAGGGCTTGGCGTCGACGCCCGGGGTGAAACGGAATACCTCGGGGTCGCTGTCCACCCAGATGTATTCGTTGGACATGCTGAGCGAACCGGTCATGCACACGTCCACGCACAGCGCGCACCAGCAGCAGCGGCCGTAGTCGATGCGCGGCCGCAGGCCCGAATCCTCCGGCGTGGTCTCCACGCCCGGCGCCGGCACCATGTCGATGGCGGCGTTCTGGCAGATGGCCTCGCAGGTGCCGCAGCCGATGCAGGTTTTGGAATCGTTCTTGTGGAAGCCGCGATAGCGCGGCGCGCCCGGCCGGTCATGGATGGGATCGGGAATGGTCACCGGGTCGCGGAACAGGTTCTTCCACGCGACGAAGGGCGAAAAGACATCCAGGAGGGTCATCGTTAACGCTCGATCTCGGGAGGATAGGTGTGAAGCGAGACCATCAGCCCCGCCACGTCGGCGATGTTGACGTTGACGATCATCCGTTCCAGCAGCGCCATGGCGTGGGTGTAGGACGGCCCGCGCACGTTGACGCGCCGCGGATAGCCGCTGCCGTCGGTGACCACGTAGAAGCCGTATTCACCGCGCGAGCATTCGCCGCGGATGTAGGTCTCGCCGCGGGGAATCTGCCAGTGCAGCACGTTGGGCAGGTTGGCCATCACCGGGCCGCTCTTGGGGATGCGCGGCAGCATCTGGCGGATCAGGTCGATGGACATGTGCACGTCGCGGCGCCGCACGTCGGCCCGGGTGAAGATGTCGCTGTCCCGGCCCGTCACCGGTTCGAAGTCCAGCTCGGGATAGGCCAGGTAGGGCTGGTCGGCCCGCACGTCCTTGGCCACGCCGGCGGCCCGGGCGTTGGGGCCGGTCACGCCGTACTGGTCCAGCAGCAGGGGGTCGATGACGCCCACGCCCACGGTGCGCTTCTTGAACACCGCGTTCCTGAACATCACGTCGTGGACGTCCTTCAGAGTCCGCTCGATTTCCTGGAGCGTCTCCTCCATGCGGCCCTCGAAGCCCTCGGGCAGGCCGTCGCGCACGCCGCCGGGCAGGATGAACATGTGGTAGATGCGCGCCCCGGTCAGTTCCTCGAACCGGTCGAGCATGATGTCGCGCACATAGGTCAGCCACTGGCCGACGACGCCGAGGCCGAGCGCGCCGGCAATGCCGCCCA
>JAGREA010000316.1 GCA_020446745.1 Rhodobacterales bacterium
CCGGGCCTGGCCATCACCGGCGGCCGCCACCCTGTGGTGGAGGCGGCCCTGGAGGCGGCCGGCGAGGCCGCCTTCGTGGCCAACGACTGCCACCTGGGCGATGGGGAGGACGCGGTGGAAAACGGCGGCCGCCTGTGGCTGCTGACCGGCCCCAACATGGCCGGCAAGAGCACCTTCCTGCGCCAGAACGCGCTGATCGCCATCCTGGCCCAGGCCGGCTCGTTCGTGCCGGCGGAAGCGGCCCGCATCGGCGTGGTGGACCGGCTGTTTTCCCGCGTCGGCGCGGCCGACGACCTGGCCCGGGGGCGGTCCA
Organism: Rhodobacterales bacterium; assembly: GCA_020446745.1. Taxonomy (GTDB): domain Bacteria; phylum Pseudomonadota; class Alphaproteobacteria; order Rhodospirillales; family JACKKN01; genus JAGREA01. Next base: position 314 of record JAGREA010000316.1, read on the forward strand.
CCTTCATGGTCGAGATGGTGGAGACGGCGGCGATCCTGAACCAGGCCGGCGCGCGGGCCCTGGTGATCCTGGACGAGATCGGCCGCGGCACCGCCACCTACGACGGCCTGTCCATCGCCTGGGCGGTGGTCGAGCACCTGGCGGCGGTGAACCGCTGCCGCGCCCTGTTCGCCACCCACTACCACGAGCTGACGGCCCTGGCGGCCAAGATCCCGACGCTGAGCTGCCACACCATGCGGGTCAAGGAATGGCGCGGCGAGGTGGTGTTCCTGCACGAAGTGGGCCCCGGCGCCGCCGACCGGTCCTACGGCATCCACGTGGCGCGCCTGGCCGGCCTGCCGGAAGCCGTGGTGGACCGGGCCGAAAACGTGCTGGAGAAGCTGGAGGCCGGCGAGCAGTCCTCGGCCGCCACCCGCCTGGCCGACGACCTGCCCCTGTTCGCCGCCCTGCCGCCGCGCCCGGCGTCGTTCACCGCGCCCAAGGCGCCGCCGCCGGTGCTGGCGGCCCTGGCCGAGGCGCAGCCCGACGCCCTGACGCCCCGCGAGGCGCTGGACCTGGTCTATCGGCTGAAGGCGATGCTGGAGGAGGGCGGCGACCCCGACCGGGATCAGTAGCCGCCCATCATGTTGTTGAAGAAGCCCATGGGCGAGGAAAAGGTGCGCACGCCCCGGCCCATGTCATAGGCCATGCGGCCCATGTTGGCGTTCATGTGCTGGGCCTGGCCGGTCATGGTCTTCACCGACGTGTCCATGGACTTCACGTTGGTGTCCAGGCCTTCCACGCTGTCGGACATGTCCTTCACGTCGCCGCCCATGTCGGCCACGTTGCGGTCCATGCTGTACATGGATTCGCGCATGGACGAGATGTCCACCGCCATGCGGTCCTGGGTCACGGTCATGGTGTGCAGGTCATTGCCCATCTGCACCATGACGCCGCTCATCTTCTTGATCTCCTTCGCCATGTCGTACATGACGTAGGTGAAGATGCTCATGACCACCACGATGCCCATGGTGGCGAAAACGAGCATGATGCCCTTGTTGGCGACGCGGTAGCTCATGGTTCTTCGACTTTTTTGGTCCGAGCTTTGGGGCGTGACGGGCGCGGCGACGGCCGGCCCCACAACATCATACGGTGATACGCGATTCCATGATGCACTGCAACGATTTAATTTAGGATATACTAATTTAAACCTTATTTCAATCAGTTATTGGGCAAACCAAAGGGTCGTCGAGGATCACCTGGCCGGCCCCGACGAATCGTTTCAGCAGCAGCAGGCCGGCCGCGTGGCAGTCCGCCCCGCCGTGGCTGGCGCAGGCCCCGGCCAGCACCACGGGCCGCAGGCCGCCCTCGAACAGGTCCACGGCCGTTTTCAGCACGCAGCCGTCGGTGGCGATGCCGGCCAGGTACACGGTGTCCAGGCCGTGGGCCGCCAGCCAGGCGCGCAGCGGCGGCCCGTCGCAGGTGTAGGTGGTCTTGTCGGCCAGGCGGGCGCCGGCCCGGGGGCGGAAGGCCAGGGCGGTCTCGTCGCTGCCGGGGGCGAACCGGGCCCAGCCCAGCAGGCGGCGATGGGCCGATCCGGGCGGGTTGACGAAGCGGCTGACCCACACGGCGTCGAACCGGTGCTGCAGGCGGGTCACCAGGTCGGGCACGTGGCGGGTGTCGGGGGTGATGAAGCCCCGCTGCACGTCGATGACGATCAGGCCCGGCATGGCGTGCCTCCCCGGCCCGGGTGCCCTGGCGGCGCCCGCCGCACCCGTCTTTACCTTTGCTGCAACCTCCCTATGTTAGAACGGCGCAGAACCCCGCGCAAAAGGCCAAGGAACCCGTGATGACGACCCGCATCCGCCGCCGCAAGGAGGTGATCGACCGCAAGGCCCTGATCGTCGAGCTGGAAAGCCTGGCCGAATGGTCCGGCCATTCGGCCAAGACCCGGGGCGTGGAACTGGACCTGTTCAAGCAGGCCCTGGCCCGGGGCACGGCCGAGGTCCGCCGCCGGTTCGAGGAAGAGGCCGTGCCGGGCCACGAGATCGTCGCCACCCAGTCGTTCCTGATCGACCAGATCGTGCGCACGCTTTACGAATTCACCCTGCGCCACGTCTATCCCCGGGCCAACCCCACCAAGGGCGAGCAGATCGCCATCGTCGCCACGGGCGGCTACGGGCGCGGGCACCTGGCGCCGTTTTCCGACATCGACCTGCTGTTCCTGCTGCCCTACAAGCGCACGCCGCACACCGAGCAGGTGGTGGAATTCATGCTCTACATGCTGTGGGACCTGGGCCTGAAGGTGGGCCACGCCACCCGGTCGGTGGACGAGGCCGTGCGCCTGGCCAAGGGCGACATGACCATCAAGACCAGCATGCTGGAATCGCGCCTGCTGTGGGGCAACGAGGACCTGTACCTGGAATACCGGGCCCGGTTCGACAAGGAGGTGGTGTCGGGCAGCGGGCCGTCCTACGTGGAATCCAAGCTGGCCGAGCGCGACCTGCGCCACGAGCGCATGGGCGACACCCGCTACGTGCTGGAGCCCAACGTGAAGGAAGGCAAGGGCGGCCTGCGCGACCTGCAGACCCTGTTCTGGCTGGCCAAGTACCTGTACCGGGTGGAGGACGTGAAGAACCTGGTGGACCTGGGGGTGCTGACCGCCGCCGACGCCCGGCGCTTCGGCAAGGCCGAGAACTTCCTGTGGACCGTGCGCTGCCACCTGCACTACCTGGCCGGCCGGCCCGAGGAGCGGCTGACCTTCAACGTCCAGGAACCCCTGGCCCGGCGCATGGGCTACACCGACCGCAAGGGCCTGCGCGGCGTCGAGCGGTTCATGAAGCACTACTTCCTGGTCGCCAAGACGGTGGGCGACCTGACCCGCGTGCTGTGCGCGGTGCTGGAGGAACAGCACAAGAAGGCGCGGGAATGGTACCACCTGCCCACCTTCAGCTTCCGCAAGCCCACGGTGAAGGGCTTCACCGTGGCCGGCAACCGGCTGAACGTGGACAGCGAGGACGCCTTCCAGAAGGAACCCCGCAAGCTGCTGGCCCTGTTCCGCGAGGCCCAGCACCACAACCTGGACATCCACCCCCAGGCCCTGCGCCTGGTGGACCAGAACCTGCGCCTGGTGGACGCCAAGCTGCGCGACGACCCGGAAGCCAACCGCCTGTTCATCGACATGCTGACGTCGCGCAAGGACCCGGAAATGACCCTGAAGCGGCTGAACGAGGCCGGCGTGTTCGGCCGCTTCATCACCGACTTCGGCCGCGTCGTGGCGCAGATGCAGTACGACATGTACCACGTCTATACGGTGGACGAGCACACCATCCGCGCCATCGGCGTGCTGCACGGCATCGACGAGGGCCGCCTGACCGACGACCACCCCACCTCGTGCGAGGTGATGAAGGAGGTGGAATCCCGCACCGCCCTTTACGTGGCCGTGCTGCTGCACGACATCGCCAAGGGCCGGGGCGGCGACCATTCGGTGCTGGGCGCCAAGGTGGCCCAGCGCCTGTGCCCGCGCCTGGGCCTGAACGCCTGGGAAACGGAAACGGTTTCCTGGCTGGTGCTGCACCACCTGCTGATGAGCCGCACCGCCTTCAAGCGCGACCTGGACGACCCCAAGACCGTGGCCGACTTCGTGTCGGTGGTGCAGTCGCCCGAACGCCTGCGCCTGCTGCTGATCCTCACCGTGGCCGACATCCGCGCCGTGGGCCCCAGCGTGTGGAACGACTGGAAGGCCGGGCTGCTGCGCGAGCTGTATTTCCGGGCCCTGGAGGCGATGATCGGCGGCGGCGAATGGGAACGCCGCGTGGCCCGCGTGGAACGGGCCAAGGAGGCCCTGCGCGACCGCCTGGCCGACTGGCCGGAGGACGAGATCGAGGTCCACCTGGACCGCGGCTACGACGCCTACTGGCTGGGCTTCGACACGGAAACCCAGGCCCACCACGCCCACATGATCCGCCTGGCCGAGGCCCAGGACCGGCCGTTCCGCATCGAGGCCCGCACCGACGAGGCCCACAACGTGACGGAAACCATCATCTACGCGCCGGACCACCCGGGCCTGTTCTCGCGCATCGCCGGGGCCATGTCCCTGGGCGGCGCCACCATCCTGGACGCCAAGATCGTCACCCTGGCCAACGGCATGGCGCTGGACACCTTCACCATCCAGGATGCCTCGCACCAGGCCTTCAACCCGTCGGCCCGCCTGGACCGCCTGTGGTCGCTGATCGAGGACGCGGTGTCGGGCCGCATCCACCCCGGGCGCGCCCTGGCCGAGGCCCGGGCCAAGGCCCTGCCCAGCCGCACCCAGGTGTTCACCGTGCCGCCCCGGGTGCTGATCGACAACAAGGCCAGCAACAGCCACACGGTGATCGAGGTCAACGGCCGCGACCGCATGGGCTTCCTGCACGACGTGACGGCGGCCCTGACCGGCCTGGGCCTGCAGATCGCCAGCGCCCACATCAGCACCTACGGCGAGCGGGTGATCGACGTGTTCTACGTGAAGGACGTGTTCGGCCTGAAGGTGGAGCACGAGGGCAAGATCGAGCAGATCCGCCAGCAGCTCCACGAGGCCATCCAGCCCCCGGGCCCGGCCGAACCGGCCAAGAAGCCCAAGGCCAAGGCCAAAGGCAAGGCCAAGGCCAAGGAGGGAGCCCGGGAAGACGCCAAGGAAGGCCCCAAGGAGGGCCGGGCGGCAGAATAGGAAGGTGTTTTAAGGCATTTAAGATAGGAATATAAAAAAAATTATTAAATGATATTTTGATACATAATATTTGAACAATTACTACTATATTACCTTATTATTCGCAAAATTTTAAGATGCCCCCGTTCTTCGATGGGCAGGCATGTCATCAATAATAATTTGTTGAGAGATTTCATCCCAAAAATGATAAATCCGTAAACACAAGGCCGGATCACGTGTATTTCCACCTGTTTTAATATGCCAATCGACAGTATATTTTTGACCTTGCCAACCAGTATTATATTTATCTCCTCCACAGTAAGCATTTCGAATTCCTTCTTCTATAACTTCTTCTCTAATCGTGCCACCACCACTCATCCGCCTGTCCCGGCAATCATTGGCCAACCAAAGCAGGCAACGCGCAACTTGAGCTACATCCCGATACGCAGGTGAACGTACACCTCGACGAGCTTTGGAACTGAGAACAACCCGTCCGGCTAAGTTAGTATCACACCAATCAGTAAACTCTCCCCATGAGGGCGGCAATTCAATGTTTGCATCTACTGCTTCTCCACGGGCGTTAATCTGATTGAGAAGTTGTTGAATGCGAAATCTTGAAGCCCTCAATTGATCCTCTGCGGTTTCTGCTCGTTCTTCCGCCTTTCCATGTTCTGATGCAAAATATTCTAAAGTTACCTCATTATCTTCTATTTGATTTTCCAAAGCTTTAATCGTTTCTCTGGCAGCTTCAAGTTTTTCTCCTTCACTGACCCCCGAATATTCTAATTTTTATTGCTTAATGCTAACAGCTGCATCTCGAATAATAGAGAACGCCAAAACTTCATTGCCGAGACGTAGGCGACGA
>JAGREA010000035.1 GCA_020446745.1 Rhodobacterales bacterium
GCCGACAGGCCGCCGTCGTCGGGGTCGTAGACCACGATCACCGGCAGGTCGCGGGTGGCCGGGTGGTCCAGCAGGCGGCGGATCAGGTCGCCGCCGCCCCGGGGCGGCAGGCGGGAATCCACCACCGCCACCACCGGCGGGCGGGCCCGCAGCCGCGCCAGGGCGCGGTTGCCGTCGGTCTCGGTCTCCACCAGATAGTGGCCGGCCAGCACCTGGCGCACGGCCAGCACGAAGCCCGGCTGGTCGCTGGCCACGGCCACGTAGGGGCTGCCCATGCGGTGGATGCCCTTGTCGGTCCTGGAATCCATGGTCCGCCTTCATCCGCCACAGGCGGCCGCCGGCCGGCGGTTCCCGCCTGGGACGACCAGGATAACCCATCAACCCTTGGGGGAGAAACGCAGCCCCTTCATGGCCGCTCAGCGCAGCTGTTTCAGCAACCGCAGCAGCACCGCCCGGTTGGCGGCGTTCAGGGGGTCCAGGGTGCGCGTCGTGATCTCGCGGGCCCGGGGCACGGCCTGGTCGATGAGCTTCCGGCCCTGGGGGCTCAGGTCCACCAGCAGGCGCCGGCCGTCGGTGGCATCGGGGCCGCTGACCACCAGGCCGCGCTTGGACAGGCGGTCGACCACGCCCTTGATGGTGGCGGCGTCCATGGCCGTCAGGCGGCCCAGGCGGTTCTGGGAACAGGGCCCGGCGTCGCGCAGGCGGCACAGGGCGGAAAACTGGGTCGGCGTCAGGCCGTCCACCATGTGCTCGGCGAAGATGGTGGCGTGGCGCTGGCTCACCTGGCGCAGGATGAAGCCGATCTGCTCTTCCAGGACATAGGCGTCATCGGCCGCGGCGTCGCCTTCGGGCGCGCCGGATTCCGTCCGGGATTGGGCCACCGGCTCGGCGCCGGGCGCCCTGGTCCGTGTGTCACGGTTCATCGTTTCCCACCCAAGTCTTTTATTTTGTTCAGACGGCCAGATAGGCGTCGCGGATCTCTTCTTGGGCGTCCAGTTCGGCCATGGTGCCGTCAAACCGGATTCGCCCCTTCTCGATAATATAGGCCCGATCCGAGATCAAACGCGCGAAATGCAGGTTCTGTTCTGAAATCACCACGCTCAGGCCGTGTTTCTTCATCTCGATGATGGCGTGGGCCATCTGTTCGACGATCTTCGGCGCCAGGCCCTCGGACGGCTCGTCCAGCAACACCAGCGACGGGTTGCCCATGAGGGTGCGCGAGATGGTCAGCATCTGCTGTTCGCCGCCCGACATGTGCCCGCCCAGGCGGCCGCGCATCTCGGCCAGGTTGGGGAACAGGTCGAACAGGTCCTCGGTGGTCCAGGTGGGGGCACCCTCGCGGGGCGGCTGCTGGCCCACCAGCAGGTTCTCCTCCACCGTCAGGTCGGTGAAGATGCGCCGGTCCTCGGGCACGTAGCCCAGGCCCAGGCGGACGATCTCGTGGGTCGCCAGGCCCGAGATGTCGGTGCCGCCGAACACCCGGGTGCCGGTGCACCGGGGCACCAGGCCGACGATGCTGGCGAAGGTGGTGGTCTTGCCGGCGCCGTTGCGGCCCAGCAGGGCCACGACCTCGCCCTTGGCCGCCGTCAGGTGGACGCCCGACAGGATGTGGGCCCGCCCGTAGAAGCTTTCCAGGCCGTGCACTTCCAGCATCATGGCGCGGCTCCCGCTGCGGTGTCCTCGTCGGTCTTGTAGACGGCGCCCGAGCCCAGGTAGATGGCCTGGACCTCGGCGTTGGCGCGGATCTGGGCCGGCGTGCCCTCGGCGATCAGCCGGCCCCGGTTCAGCACCATGACCCGCCCGGCATGGGCGAACACCACGTCCATGTCGTGTTCCGTGAACAGCACGCTGATGCCCCGCTGGCCGACGATGTCGGCCGTCAGCTGCATCAGCTCGATACGCTCCTTGGGCGCCATGCCGGCCGTGGGTTCGTCCATCAGCAGCACCTTGGGGTCGTTGGCCAGGGCCACGGCCAGCTCCAGGCGCTTCAGGTCGCCATAGGCCAGCATGCCGCAGGGCCGTCCGGCCTGCGCCCCCATGGACACCAGGTCCAGCAGGGCGAAGGCCTCGTCCTTGTACAGCGCCCCGGCGAAGGGCAGCATGGACAGCAGCCGCCGGTGGTGGGAGATCAGCGCCATCTGCACGTTCTCGATCACCGACATGGACTGGAAGGTGGCGGTGATCTGGAACGTCCGCCCCACCCCCAGGCGCCACACCTGGCGCGGCTTCAGGCCGATGATCTCGTGGCCGTACAGCTTGATGCTGCCCTCGTCGGGCGGCAGCTGGCCGTTCAGCATGTTGAAGCAGGTGCTCTTGCCGGCCCCGTTGGGGCCGATCAGGGCCAGCAGTTCGCCGGGCGCCAGGGCGAAGGTGACGTCGCGCACCGCCTGCACGCCGCCAAAGGCCTTGTTCAGGCCGGTGACGGCCAGGGCGCTGGTGGGTGCGGTGGTCATGCCGGCGCCTCCCCGGCCTCGCCGTCATCGGGATCGCGGCGCCGGAACAGGTCCACGGCGAAGCCCACCACGCCCTGCGGGAAGGCCACCACCAGGATGACGATCAGGGTGCCCAGGATCAGCTTCCAGAATTCGGTCTCGCTGATGATGAAGATGGACAGGGCCTTGTAGATCCCCGCCCCCACCACCGGCCCGGCCACGGTCTGGATGCCGCCCAGCAGCACCATCACCAGGCCGTCGACGGAAATGGGGATCGAGATGTTGTCGGGGAACACGCTGCCCTTCAGGTAGGCGAACAGCACCCCGCCGATGCCGGCGAAGGTGCCGGCCAGGATGAAGCCCAGCCACTGGATGCGCTGGCGGTCGATGCCGATGGCGTCGGCCCTGAGCACGGAATCCCGGCACGACCGCAGGGTGTAGCCGAAGGGCGAGAACACGATGCGGCGGATCATCATGACCCCCACGGCGCAGATGGCCAGGGTCAGGTAGTAGAAGGCCTCGGGCGTGGAGGCCCAGGGGGCCGGCCACACGCCCAGCAGGCCGTTGTCGCCGCCGGTCACGGCGTCCCACTGGAACACGATGGACCAGGCGATCTGGGCGAAGGCCAGGGTCAGCATGGCCAGGTACACGCCGGTCAGGCGCACGCAGAACCAGCCGAACAGCACCGCCCCGGTGAAGGCCAGCAGCGGCGCCAGCACCAGGCCGCCGGCCATGGGGATCTCCAGGAACTTGACCAGCAGGGCCACGCCATAGGCCCCCAGGCCGAAATAGGCCGCGTGGCCGAACGACACCATGCCGCCGATGCCCATCATCAGGTGCAGGCTGGCGGCGAACAGGGCGAAGATCAGCACCTCGGTGGCCACGTTCAGCAGGTACGATCCGCCGAACACGGGCAGGATCAGCAGCACCAGCAGCACCGCCAGCACCGCGTTGCGCCCGCCCCGCCCCAGCGGGCGGATGGGCCGTTCGGCCGTGCCCAGGGCCGAACGGGCATGGGATTCCGGCCGCCCCAGCAGGCCCCAGGGGCGGATCACCAGGATCACCGCCATGACCAGGAACATCAGCACGATGGAAATCTTGGGGAACAGCAGGATGCCGAAGGCGTTCAACTCGCCAATCAGCACCGAGGCCAGGAAGGCCCCCAGCACGCTGCCCATGCCGCCGATGACCACGATGACGAAGGCCTCGACGATGATCTGCAGGTCCATGGCGTTGTGCACGGCCTCGCGGGGGATCTGCACGGCGCCGCCCAGGGCGCCCAGGAAGATGCCCAGGGCGAACACCCCGGTGAACAGCCGCGCCTGGTTGACGCCCAGGGCGGCCACCATCATGCGGTCCTGGGTGGCGGCCCGCACCAGCACGCCCCAGCGGGTCTTGTGGAACAGCAGCCACAGCAGGCCCAGCACGGCCGGGCCCAGCACGATGAGCATCAGTTCATAGGTGGGGAAGGCCTGGCCGAAGATGTCCACCGAGCCCTTCAGGCCCGGGGCCCGGCGGCCCAGCAGGTCCTCGGCGCCCCAGATCTGGATCACCAGGTCCTCGATGACCAGGGTCACGCCGAAGGTGGCCAGAAGCTGGAACAGCTCGGGCGCCTGGTAGATGCGCCGCAGCAGGATGATTTCCAGCAGCGCGCCGATGATGGCCACGGCCACGGCCGCCGCCAGCAGCCCGCCCCAGAAGCCCAGGGCGCCCGACCAGTGCTCGGTCAGGGTATAGGCCATGTAGGCGCCCAGCATGTAGAAGGCGCCGTGGGCGAAGTTGGTGATCCGCGTCACCCCGAAGATGATCGACAGGCCCGACGCCACCAGGAACAGCGACGAGGCGCTGGCCAGGCCGTTAAGAAACTGAATGAACAGGAAATCCACCGTCTGGCCCCCCGATATGGCCGGTCAGGTGCGGTGGCCGGCGGAACGGCCGGCCACCGCGGTCACGGGTCGCGGAACGTGCCCCAGGAACGTTACTTCCAGGGCGTCAGGGCCTTGGTGGCCGCCGCGTCGGGCAGGTAGTCGGCACCGTCCCGGTAGGTCCAGTCGACCATCACGCCCTTGCCGTCCTGCATGGCCGTCTTGCCCACGTAGGCGCCCAGAGTGGACTGGTGGTCCTCCGGCCGGAAGGTGGCCTTGCCCATGGGCGTGTCGAAGGTGGTGCCCTCGCCGGCCTTGATCAGGGCGTCGGTGTCCAGGGACCCGGCGTTGGCGATGATCGCCACGGTGGCCTTCATGGTGGCGTAGCCGACGATGGAGCCCAGGCGCGGATAGTCGCCGAACTTCTTCTCGTAGGCGGCCTTGAAGGCGTTGTGCTCGGGCGTGTCGATGGACGACCAGGGATAGCCGGTGACGATCCAGCCGTTGGGCGTTTCGTCCTTCAGCGGATCCAGGTATTCCGGCTCGCCGGTCAGGGCGCTGACCACGGTGCGGCCGTCGAACAGGTTGCGGGTCGTCCCCTCGCGCACGAACTTGGCCACGTCGGGGCCGAAGGTGGCGTTGAAGATGGCCTCCGGGTTGGCCCGCAGCAGGGCCTGCACGGTGGAACCGGCGTCCAGCTTGAACAGCGGCGGCCACTGTTCGTCCACCCATTCGATGTCGGACCGGCGCTTGTTCAGGCTGGCCTTGAAGGCGGCGACGAAGGATTTGCCGTATTCATAGTTCGGCGCGATGGTGGCCCAGCGCTTGGCCGGCAGCTTGGCGGCCTCCTCGGCCAGCATGTCGGCCTGCACGGTCACGTTGGGGCGCACGCGGAACACATACTTGTGGCCCTTGGCCCAGGTCACGGCGTCGCTCAGGGGCTCGGCGGCGACGAACAGGATCTGCTTCTGCTTGGAAAAGTCCGACACGGCCAGGCCGATGTGCGAGAAGAAGGTGCCCATCAGCACCGACACGCCTTCCTTGGACACCAGCTCGTTGGCCGCCGTCACGGCGTTCGGCGGCTTGCCGGCGTCGTCCTTCGAGATCACCTCGATCTGCTTGCCCAGCACGCCGCCGGCGGCGTTGATCTCTTCCAGCGCCAGCTGCCAGCCGTTGCGATACGGCACGGTGAAGGCCGGCAGGCTGGAATAGCTGTTGATTTCGCCGATCTTGATGGTGTCGGCGGCCTTCACCCCCGCCCCCGTCATCAAGGTCGCCGCCAGGGCGCCCGCCACGGCGGCGAGCAGGGTCCGTTTGATGGTCATTGAAGCCTCCTTGGTGTTGATATTCGACCGTTTGTTGATGCCTTGAACGGCCGGCGCCTCAGCGCAGGCCGTCCTCTCCCTTTGCTTCCTCGTGGGTCAGGCCGCCAACCCGTGGCAGGGGGCGGCCGCTGTCGGTCACGCTGACGGCGACCATGATCTCGTTGACGCGCGGCGCGTCGTTCATGCGCACCTCCATGCCGTCGAAATGGCTGCGCACATAGGCCGCGTCCTTGTGGCCCAGGGGCACGTCCAGGGGCTGGCCGCAGCCGCCCATCTTCTTCGACGACGGCACCAGGGCGGCGCCCTTTTCCACCGCCTTGCGCAGCGGCGCGCCCAGCTTGGGGTGCAGGATGGCGGCGGCGTGCTCCAGCTCGCCGTTCTCGCCCACCATGGCGGCCTTGCCATAGCTCTGCGCCTGGGCCGGGGTGATGCCCAGGGCGGCCACGCAGCGGTCGCCCAGCAGCTCGCCCAGCTCGGCGCCGATGTCCATCAGGTCCGTCAGGTCTTCCTGGTAGGTGCCGGCGAAGGGGTTCTCGATCACCGCCACGGCGGCGGCCTTGCGGGTCGGCGGGTCGATGGCCTTGCCCATCTCGGACAGGGTCTCCTCCACCACCACCATGATCTTGCGGATCTTCACCTTGCTCATCTCAACCCATCCTCTCCCTTGATCTCCGAAGCCTTCAGGCCGCCGACGCGGGCGTGCACCCGGGGCCCGGTGGTCATCACCAGGACCAGGGCCAGCTCGTCCGCCCGGGGGGCGTCGGGCACCCCCACCTCCATGGCGTCGAAATGGCTGCGCACGTAGGAGGCGTCGATGTGGGTGATCGGCACGTCCAGCCGGGCGCCGATGCCGCCCACCTTCTTGGTCGACGGCACGATGGCCATGGCCCCGCCCAGCAGTTCGCGCATGGCGTAACCGCCGGGCACGTGCCACAGGGCGCCGTGCTCGATCTCGCCGGCGGCGCCGACGATGGCCCCCTTGCCGTAGCCCTGCACGGCCTCCTTCGCCACCCCCAGGGCGGCCAGGGTGCGCCGGGCCATGTCCAGGCCCAGGGGCTTCAGGTCTTCCATCATTCCCTGGATGTCTTCCACGAAGGCCCCGGCGAAGGGATTGCGGATGACCACGATGCCGGCCGCCTTCTTCAGCGGCACGTCGGCCACGGGCCCGCCCTCGTGGTAGATCTCCTCGACGATCAGGTGGCGCTTGCGCACCTCGATGTCAGGCATGAACGTTCGCCTCCAATGATTTAATATCATTCATGAATTCGACTCCAACCCGGGGCTGTTCCGGAATCTGGCCGGCAACCCGGGCGCGGCCCTGCAGGCACAGCACGGCGCCCTTCACCAGGCCGCGCGCCACCAGATCATCGGCCAGGCGGCGGCCGCTTTCCAGGGCCCTGTCCACGGCCCCGGCCGAAAGCGGCCCCACGGCCACGGTCACGGGGCGGTCACCCAGGTCGCTGTCGGGGTCCAGGTCGCGGGCCGGCTGGCGGCGCACGGCCGGGTCGTCGCCCGGGTCCACGGCGTTGGCGATCAGGGTGGCGGCGGCGTCGGCCGTGGCCGCGTCGGCGGCCAGCACGGTGACCGCATCGGCCACGCCCAGGGAATGGCTGCGGCCGTTCCAGCCGCTGGTGGCCACGCCGCCCACGCCGTCGCCGCCCTGCAGGGTGGCCGTCATCTCCACCGCCGGCCGGTCGACCCGCGACACGATGCCCACCTGGAAGGTGGCGTTGGGGGCCAGGCGCAGGGCGATGTCGCCGCCGTTGTTCACGTAGAACCGTTCCAGGGCCCCCGCCCGCTCGGCCATGGCGTCCAGGATCTCGTCGGCCACGGCGCCGGCCACGGCGGCCATGGGGGTGACGAACACGCCGCCGTGGGGCCGGATGGCCCGCTCCATGCGGCGCGCCACGGGGCCGCGGAACGGCGGGCCGTCGGGGTCCAGGGGCGCGCGCAGGCGCGGCAGTTCGGCCACCAGTTCGTCCAGCACCGTGCCGAAGCGCACGGCGGCCCGCTCATAGGCCCCGCGCACGGCCGCTTCCGGGCCAAAGGCCTCGACCACCAGGTCGATGGGCCCATGCTGCAGGTGCAGGCGCCGCCCGTCGGGCAGCAGGACGGCCACGGGACCGGTCATGGCAGGGTCTTGCCTCCCCACATGAAGTGTTTCGAGGCCATGGGCCAGGGGTTCTGCGACATCTGCTCCACCGAGCGGCTGCCCTGCCCGGCCACGGCCTTCTCCAGGGGGATCACGGCGCCCATGTGGCCACCCAGGGCGGCATAGTCGTCCAGCCGCATGGTGAACTCGATGGGCGCCACGATGGCCGGCGTGGGCACGTAGCCGAACGAATTGTCGGGCATGCGGGTGACGTCCACCATGTAGGTGATACCGCCGCCGGGCCACACATAGCAGGGCGCGCCGCCGCTGGTGACCAGGGTCAGGGTATCCTTCACCGAGCGGGTGAGCTGCACCGGGTTTTCCGTCACCCCGGCCCTGAGCGAGCCCCCGGCGCCGCCGATGAACAGCACCGAGCACAGCGCCGGCTCGCAGTTCTCCTTGATGCGCTCCACCGAGGTACGCAGGGTTTCGGGCAGGGCCGTCTCGACGGGCTTCAGGGCGTCGTCCAGCACGAAGTAGGCAAAGTTCTCGCCGGTGGTCGAGACCATCAGCAGCGACTGGCCCGGCTTGGCCACCTTGGGGTCGAAGTCGCGCAGGATGGTCAGGGGGTCGGAAATGCTGGTGCCGCCCCAGCCGGTGCCCGGATGGGCCACGTTGAAGTAGCGCCCGGGCGTGGAGCGCCGGCCGTTGATGGCGATGCCCGTGGGCGCGATGCCCAGCACCTTGCCGGCCTCGTGCTCGGACAGCACGCCGGTGATGTGGTCGTCCACCACCACCACGTCGTCCACCAGGCCCTGCCACTGCATGGCGAACATGCCGATGGTGGCCGAGCCGCAGCCGACCCGCATGCGCTCTTCCCGCTCGCCGTTGATGACCGGCGCCTTGCCGGCCTGCACCACCACGGTCACGCCGTCGTCCACGGCCAGTTCCACGGCGGCGCCGTTGCACAGGTCCATCAGCGCCTGGCAGGTCACCTTGCCTTCCTGCTTGCTGCCGCCGGTCAGGTGGTTGACCCCGCCCAGGGACAGCATCTGCGAGCCGTACTCGCCGGTGGTCACGTGGCCGATGGCCTCGCCCTCGCAGCGCACGGTGTTCTGTTCCGGGCCCAGGTGGCGGTCGGTGTCGATTTTGATCTTCACCCCGCAGTAGCTGAAGATCCCTTCCGTCACCACGGTCACCATGTCCACGCCCTCGATCTGGCTGGATACGATGAACGGCGCCGGCTTGTAGTCCGGATAGGTTGTGCCGGCGCCCACGGCGGTGATGAACTTGTCGCCCCGGGGGGCCACGATGTCGCCGTTCCACTCCTCGGTCTTGCTCAGGAAGGGCACCAGCCGGGTGCCGCTGGCCTCGGCCTTCTCGACGAAGGTCAGGGGGTCCACCCGGGCCAGCACGCCGTCGTGGTTGGCGTAGCGGTCGCAGGCGCCGATGCGGCCCACCTTGATGCGGCAGCGCACGGGGCAGGCGTCGCACTGCACCAGGTCGTGGGCGGGGGCTTTAGCCATGGTCGGGGGTCTCCACAGGGGCGTGGCCGGCGTCCTTCAGGGCCCGCAGCACCGTGCCCGGGGTGGCCGGCAGGTGGCGGACCCGCGCGCCGGTGGCGTGGCGGATGGCGTTCAGGATGGCCGGGGCCGTGGGGATCAGGGCCTGCTCGCCGATGCCCTTGGCGCCGTAGGGACCCAGGGGGTCGGCGGCCTCGATCAGCAGGGTCTCGATCTCGGGCACGTCGCCGGCCGTGGGGATCAGGTAGTCGTGCAGGTTCTCGCTGCGGCCGGGCACGAACTCCTCCATCAGCGCCAGGCCGATGCCCTGGGCCACGCCGCCTTCCACCTGGCCTTCCACCAGCAGCGGGTTGATGGCCCGGCCCACGTCGTGGGCGGCGGTCAGCTTGATCAGCTTGATGGTGCCCAGGCGGGTGTCCACGGCCAGCTCCACCATGTGGGCGCCATAGCCGAACACGGCATAGGGTTCGCCCTGGCCGTTGGCGTCCAGCGGCGAGGTGGGGGGATCGAAGGTCCCCTGCCCCATCAGCACGAAGCCCTCGGCGTCGGCCTTCAGGCCGGCCAGGGGGATGGTGGACGTGGTGCCGCCTTCCGATACCCGGATGGCCTCGGCGGTGATGTCGATGGCCGCCCCGTCGGAGGCATTGGTCAGGCGCAGGATCTGCGCCCGCAGGTCGCGGCCGGCCAGGTACGAGGCCTTGCCCGACACGAAGGTCTGGCGCGACGCCGAGGTCTTGCCGGCGTCGGGCGTCAGGTCGGTATCGCCATGGATAAGCTGGAACCGGTCCACGGGCAGGCCCAGGGCGTCGGCGCAGATCTGGGTCATCACCGTGTTGGAGCCCTGGCCGATGTCCACCGCCCCCTGGAACAGGACCAGCGACCCGTCGGCCTTCACCCCCACCTTCAGGGTCGAGGGATTGGGCAGCGAGGTGTTGCCGCAGCCGTACCACATGCCGGCCACGCCCACGCCCCGGCGCGGACCGTCGGGGTGGGCGGCGTTGGCCGCGGCGGCCTCGGCCCGGGCCCGCTCCCAATGGGGTTTCAGGGCCCGAAGGCAGTCCTTGAAGCCGACGCCGGTGTCGAACACCTGGCCGGTCACCGTGGGGCTGCCGTTGTCCAGGGCGTTGATCAGGCGGAAGTCCAGGGGGTCGATGCCCAGGCGCTCGGCCAGCTCGTCGAACAGGGTCTCCTGGGCGACGGCCGACTGGGGCACGCCGAAGCCCCGGAAGGCGCCCGACGGCGCGCAGTTGGTGTGCACGGCGTGGGACCGCGCCCGGTAGGCGCCGTAAACATAGGGCCCCGAGGCATGGACCGGCACCCGGTTGCCCACCGTGGGCCCCCACGAGGCATAGGCCCCGGTGTTGAAAGTGCCCAGGAAGTCCATGGCCGTCAGGCGGCCGTCGGCGTCGGCGCCGATGCGGGCCGTGATGTGCGACGGATGGCGCTTGGTGGTCGAGGCCATGGATTCCGGCCGCGTGTAGGTGATGCGGGCCGGCCGGTCCAGCAGCCAGGCGGCCAGGGCCACGTAGGGCTGCAGCGACAGGTCCAGCTTGGAGCCGAAGCCGCCGCCCACGGCCGTGGGGATGATGCGCACGGCATCCTTGGGCAGGCCCAGGATGGCGGCCACGTCGTCGCGGTCCATGTAGGGGGCCTGGGTGCAGGCCACCACCTCGATGCGGTCGCCGACGCGCCGCGCATAGCCGGCCTCGGGCTCGATGTAGGCGTGCTCGATGAAGCCGGTGGAATATTCGCCCTCCACCACGTGGGCGGCGGCCACGAAGCCCTCGGCCAGCTCGCCCCGCTGCACCAGGCCGCGCATCAGGGTGTTTTCCGGCCGCCGGTCGTGCAGGCGCGGGGCGCCCTCGGCCAGGGCCTCGGCCGGAGTCAGCACCGCCGGCAGTTCGGTCCAGGTGACGGGCAGGTCGGCCAGGTCCAGGGCTTCCATCGCCTCGGCCTCGCCCACCACGGCGGCCACGGCCTCGCCCTTGTAGCGGGTCTCGCCGACGGCGAACACGGGCTGGTCGGCCATGTCGGGGATCACGCCGTGCAGGTTGCGCCCGGGCACGTCGGCGGCGGTCAGCACCCGCACCAGGCCCGGGTGGGCGGCGACGAAACCGGTCAGGTCGCCCAGGTCGAAGGCCGCCCGGTGGAAGGGCGAGCGGATCACGCGCACCACCAGCGACCCCTCGGGAGCCGTATCGGCGCCGAACCGGTCGGCCCCGGTGACCTTGGGATTGCCGTCCAGGCGTTCGATGCGGCTGCCCACGGCGGCGCCGACGGCGGCCTGCGGGGTATGGGAGTCCAGGTCCGTGGCGGCCATCACCGCCTGGATGATCTTGCGATAGCCCGTGCAGCGGCACAGCACCCCGCCCAGGGCGTCCTTCACCTGGGCTTCCGTGGGCCGGGGCGTTTCCGCCAGCAGGGCCCCGGCGGCCATCAGCATGCCCGGCGTGCAAATGCCGCACTGGGCGGCGCCGAAGCGCAGGAAGGCCCGCTGCAGGCGGTCCAGCACGCCTTCGGCGGCCAGGCCTTCCACCGTGCGCAGGTCGTGGCCCTCCAGGCGCCCCACGGGGACCATGCAGGCGCACACCGGGGCGCCGTCCAGCAGCACCGTGCAGGCGCCGCAGTCGCCGGCGTCGCAGCCCACCTTGGTGCCGGTCTGGCCCAGGTCGTCGCGCAGCACCTGGGTCAGGCGGCGCACCGGGTCGGTGGTCACGGTGACGGGCTTGCCGTTCAGGGTGAAGGAAACCGGGATGGCGGCCCGGGTGGCGCCGTCGGGGCTCATGGCTGTCCTCCCGCGCAATGGGAAAGGGCACGGCGCACCAGCTCCAGGGCCGCCTCGCGGCGGTAGGCGGCGGTGGCGCGCACGTCGTCGATGGGGCTCAGGTCGGCCATATGCCGGGGCGCGGCGATGGCGGCGGCCTGGGCCAGGGGCTGGCCCGTCAGGTCGGCTTCCAGGGCCGTCAGGCGCCGGGCGACCACCGAGCAGGAACCCACGGAAACACGGGCCTGGGCAATGGCCCCGGCATCGTCCACGGCCACCACGGCGGCCACCATGGCGATGGAGATGACCAGGTAGGTCCGCGCCCCCAGCTTGACGAAATGGGACCGCTCGTCCCCGCCCGGCAGGTCGTCGGGGATCAGGATGGCGGTCATCATCTCGTCGGCGGCCAGGGCCGTCCGGCGGTTGCCCTGCAGGAAGTCGCCCAGGGGCAGGACGCGGGTGCCGTCCTGGCGGGACAGCTCCACCTGGGCGTTCAGGGCCAGCAGCGGCGGCACGCCATCGGCCGCCGGCGAGGCGTTGCACAGGTTGCCGGCCACCGTGGCCACGTTCTGGATCTGCACCGAGCCCACTTCCCGCGCCGCGCCCTTCAGGGCGTCGAAGCGCGGCGGCAGGCCGGCCTTCACCACGTCGGTCCAGGTGGTCAGGGCGCCCAGGCGCCAGCCATCACCCGCGCGGGCCACCCCACGCAGGGCGGCCAGGCCGGTGATGTCCAGCACGTCGGTTCGCAGGGGCCGGTCACCGGCGGCGGGATAGAAATCCGTGCCGCCGGCCAGGATGGCGTGGGGCGCCGTCGCCAGCGCCGCCAGAGCCTCCCCCAGAGTCTCGGGCCGTAAGTAGCGCATGCCTCCGTAAGCTCCGCCTTGTGGTGTCCGGTTGATGGTTCTGGCAGGCTTGGCGACAACGATACAACACGAATTCGTTTGTACGCAAATAAAACCTGAGGGCGACCGGCGCCCCCCGCCACGCCGCTTCCCGGACCGTGCCCTAGGACAGGCGCCGCAGCAGGCGGATCAACTGCTTGCGTTCAAAGGGCTTCAGGGGGTCCAGGATGCGCTTGCTGACGGTCTGTCCCTCGCACAGCAGGTTTTCCACCAGGTCGCGGCCGGCGGTGGAGAGCATCAGGTGGCGACGGCGGCGGTCGTTGGGATCGGCGGCGTTGTCGATCAGCCCCCGGTCGGTCAGGCGGCGGATCACGCCCTGGATGGTGGCCCGGTCCATGCCCGTCAGGCGGCCCAGGTGGTTCTGGGACGCCCCGCCGGTGTCGCCCAGCTTGACCAGGGCGGCGAACTGGGTGGGGGTCAGGTTGCGGCCTTCCAGCACCTCCTGGAACACCGCCGAGGCCCGCTGGTGGGCCAGGCGCAGGAGAAAGCCGGGCTGGTCCTCCAGAACATAGGTTCCGGGCGCCCCGCCATCGGTGCCATGGGTTGTGGCCATGGCGCCATCAAAACATGTTGCTTGCGTGAACTCAACGGCCCTTGAAGGCCTAGCGGTTGGGCCCCAGCCCCTGGTCCCGGCGCCAGTCCCACGGCGCCTGGAAGGTGCCCTGCCACAGGCCGGCCCGGTGGCGCTCGGCCACGGCCTGGGCGCCGGCATAATCGCCGTTCCCGGGTTCGGCCAGGGCCCAGCCGTCGCGCACCACCCGGGCGTTGATGTCCCAGGGCCCCATGTAGCAGATGGCGACCAGGCCGTCGGGGCCGTCGGGCGCTTCGTCCTTGCAGGTCACCCAGTGGCGGCCCAGCAGGTTGGCCAGGGCGAAGGTGGCCTCGGCGCCGCAGTCCCAGGCGGCCTCGCCCCGGGTGCAGGTCTGGCCCTCCTCGGGCGCGTCGATGCCCCACAGGCGGATGCGGTAGCCGGCCAGGTGGATGGTGTCGCCGTCGATGACCCAGGCCTTGCCGGTCACGTCGGCCCGGGCATCCCCGACGCCCGGGGGCGACAGGAGGCACAGCCCCCACAGGGCCAGAAAGGCGGCAAACCGGCGAATCATCCCCATATCATAGGGACACCGACGGGGCGCCGCCAGCCGGCCTGAAAGGGTTGCCAGGGGCCGGCCAAAGTGCGAGGCTCCCCGCTTCGTGGGAGGTCATGGCACGCAAACATGAAGACCGTTCACTGGATGGACCCGGCGCGCGAAGCGCCCGCCGCGGCCGCGGAAGACGGCGATGTCATACATCAGTCCTTTTCCGTAACCTACGATTATCAGGTCCGTTTCACCCAAGGCGTGTTCGCCCCGGACAATCCGGTGCTGGTGGACTGCCTGACGGCCCGCGAGCCGGCCCGGCGCCACCGCCTGATGGTGCTGGTGGATGACGGCCTGGCCGCCGCCACCCCGGGCCTGGTGGACCGCATCGGCGCCTACGCGGCGGCCCACGGCAACCGCCTGGCCCTGGCCGCTCCGCCCCTGCTGGTGCAGGGCGGCGAGGCCTGCAAGAACGACCCCGCCCACCTGAACCGGGCCCTGGACGCCATCCAGGCGGCCGGGCTGGACCGCCAGTCCTTCGTCGTCGCCGTGGGCGGCGGGGCGGTGCTGGACATGGCCGGCTATGCCGCCGCCGTGGCCCACCGGGGCATCCGCCACGTGCGCCTGCCCACCACGGTGCTGTCGCAGAACGATTCCGGCGTCGGCGTGAAGAACGGCGTCAACGCCTATGGGGCCAAGAACTACCTGGGCACCTTCGCGCCGCCCTTCGCGGTGATCAACGACCGCGACTTCCTGGCCACCCTGGAGGACCGGGACAAGCGGGCCGGCCTGGCCGAGGCGGTGAAGGTGGCGCTGATCCGCGACCTGGCCTTCTTCCAGCGCCTGGAGGCCGAGGCCCCGGCCCTGGCCGCCTTCGACCCCGAGGCCATGACCCGCGCCATCCGCGACTGCGCGCGCCTGCACATGGCCCACATCGCCCAGGGCGGCGACCCCTTCGAGGTGGGCAGCGCCCGGCCCCTGGACTATGGCCACTGGGCGGCCCACAAGCTGGAGGGCCTGACCCACCACGAGATCCGCCACGGCGAGGCGGTGGCCATCGGCCTGGCCCTGGACACCCGGTATGCCGTGGAGATCGGCATCCTGGCCGCCGACCGCCAGGCCCGCATCCAGACCCTGCTGGAGGCCCTGGGCTTCACGCTTTGGTCCGACGCCCTGGAAGCCCCCGGCGCCGACGGCCGCCCGGCCGTGCTGAAGGGCATCGACGAGTTCCGCGAGCACCTGGGCGGCGACCTGTCGGTGACCATGCTGACCGACCTGGGCCAGGCCATCGAGGTCCACGACCTGGACGAACCGGCCATCGGCCGCGCCCTGGCCTGGCTGAAGGCGCGGCACGCCAACCGCTGAGCCCGGTCCCATGCACCTGCCCGGCCCCCAGCGCGTCGACCTGACCTACTGCACCAACATCCACCCCGGCGAGACCTGGGACGAGGTCCGCGAGACCCTGGCCGTCCAGGTTCCGTCGGTGCGCGACCGGGTGGCCCCGGGGCAACGCTTCGGGGTCGGCCTGCGCCTGTCGGCCCGGGCCGCCGAGGCCCTGTCGGCCCCCGAGGCGCTGGCCGACCTGCGGGCCCTGCTGGCCGAAAAGAACCTGTACGTGTTCACCCTGAACGGCTTTCCCTATGGCCCCTTCCACGGCCAGTCGGTGAAGGAAAGCGTCTACCGCCCCGATTGGACAGAACCGGAAAGACTGCGCTATACCAACAAGTTGTCGGATATTCTTGCGGTTCTTTTGGAAGATGAGCCGGGGGTGACGGGCTCCATCAGCACCGTCCCCGGGGCGTTCAAGGACCGGGTGGCGGGCCCCGCCGACGTGGTCGCCATGGCCACCGCCATGCGGGCCCAGGCGGCCCACCTTGTGGACCTGCACCGGCGCACCGGGCGCACCATCGTCCTGGCCCTGGAACCCGAGCCCTGCTGCTTCCTGGAGACCGTGGACGAGGCCGTGGTCTTCTTCCGCGACCACCTGTACGCCGACCCTGAGGACTTCGCCGCCCAGGCCGGCCTGGCCCCGGCCGAGGGCACGGCGGCCCTGCGCCGCCACCTGGGCCTGTGCTACGACACCTGCCACGGGGCCGTGGAGTTCGAGGACCCGGCCCAGGCCCTGGCCGCCCTGGCGGCGGCGGGCATTCCCGTGGCCAAGATCCAGGTCAGCGCCGGCCTGCGCCTGCCCGCCGTGGGGCCGGACACGCCCGCCCACCTGGCACCCTATGGCGATGAAGTCTACCTGCACCAGGTGGTGGTGCGGGGGGCCGATGGCGCCCTGACCCGCTTCACCGACCTGCCGCCGGCCCTGGCCGCCCTGGATGGCCAGCCCGGGGCCGAATGGCGGGTGCACTTCCACGTGCCGGTGTTCCTGGAGGATCTGGGCCCCTTCGCCAGCACCCAGCCGTTCCTGCGACAGGTCCTGGCCCTGCAGGCCGCCGGGCCGGTGACCCCGCACCTGGAGGTGGAGACCTACACCTGGGGCGTGCTGCCGCCGGCCTTGCGCCAGGGGGACCTGGCCGACAATATCGCCCGGGAACTCACCTGGACCCTGGAAGCCTTATGACCCTGCGCGATGCCCTGCTGCTGGGGCGGGTGTCGAACCTGCCCACGGTGCTGACCAACGTGCTGGCCGGCCTGGCCCTGGCCGGGGCGGTGACGGGCGACGTGCCCCCCGCCCTGCCCGTCCTGGGGCTGTGGCTTGCCATGGTGCTGATGTACGTGGCCGGCATGTACCTGAACGACGCCTTCGACGCCGCCATCGATGCCAAGGAGCGGCCGGAGCGGCCCATCCCCTCGGGCCGGGTTCCGGCACGCACGGTGTTCGCCGCCGGCTTCGCCATGATGGGCCTGGCCGTGGCGGTGCTGCTGGGCCTGGGTTACGGCGTGTCCGGAGCCACGGGCTGGCATGGCGCCGCCTGGGGTCTGGCCCTGGCCGCCGTCATCGTGTTCTACGACCGGTTCCACAAGAACAATCCGCTGAGCCCCGTGGTCATGGGGCTGTGCCGGCTGGGGGTCTACGTGACGTCCGGGGCGGTCCTGTCGGCCACCCTGCCGCCGGACCTGTGGATCGGCGCCGGGGTGCTGGTGTGCTACCTGGTGGGCCTCACCTACGCCGCCAAGCAGGAGACCCTGGGCCGGGTGACCAACCAGTGGCCGCTGGTGTTCCTGGCCGTGCCCGTGGCCTACCTGGCGCCCCAGGCCATCGTCGGCACCTCGGGCCTGGTGCTGTTCGCCGCCTTCGTGGTGTGGACCTTCCGCTGCCTGCGCCTGCTGGCCCGCCGCCAGGGCCCCGACGTGCCCATGGCGGTGACCGGCCTGATCGCCGGCATGTGCCTGCTGGATGCCCTGCTGATCGGCTCCACGGGGGCCTGGACCCTGGCCGTGGCGGTGGCCTTCGGGTTCCCGATAACCCTGGCGTTTCAGAAGTTTATTCCGGGAACCTGACCTGACTTCTCAGGCGAAGACGTGGGCCAGGATCAGGTCGTGCACGGCCGTGGCCGGCACCGCGCCGGGCGGCAGAAATCCCCCTTCCGAGGAGATCACCAGGGGCCCCTTCTCCGGGTCGTTCCCGGGGCGGCCGTGGCTGCCCTTCACCAGGTCCGGGCGCAGGGGGATCACGTCGATGAGGCCGCGCAGGCCCAGCTTGCGCCGGGCCACCCGCCAGCCCACCGAGGCCAGGGGCCAGGCGAATTTGGGGTCCAGGAACAGCTCCACGGGGTCGTAGCCGGGCTTGCGGTGGATATCCACGGTGCGGGCGTAGTCGGGCGCCCGGGCGTCGTCCAGCCAGTGGTAGTAGCAGAACCAGCGGTCGGCGGCGCTGACGCAGACCAGCTCGCCGGAGCGCTCGTGGTCGATGCCCCAGGCGGCCTGCCCGGCCCGGTCCAGCACGTGTTCCACCCCATCCAGCCCCTCCAGCACGGCGCGCACCTGGGGGATCAACTCCGGGTCGCGCACGTACACGTGGGCCGCCTGGTGGTCGGCCACGGCGAAGGCGGCCGAGGCCCCGGCGTCCAACTGTTCCAACCCCATTTCCGTGCGCACGGCCAGCCAGCCGGCCCGGCGCAGGGCCTGGTTGACCATCACCGCGCCGCTTACCGGGGTGATGCCGTATTCGGATACCACCAGCGTCGCCGCGCCGCGGGCGTCGGCCTGGGCGATCAGCTCGCCGCACAGGGCATCCACGGCCGCCACCTCGCGGGCGATGTCCGGGTGGTCGGGGCCCAGCTTCTGCAGGCAGTAGTCCAGGTGCGGCAGGTAGACCAGGGTCAGGGTGGGGTCCTGCTCCGCCACCACGTCCAGGGCGCAGTCGGTGATCCAGCGGCTGGCCACGATGTCCGACGCCGGGCCCCAGAAACGGAACAGGGGAAAGGTGCCCAGCTTGCCGTTCAGGTGGTCGCGCAGGGCCGCCGGGTGGCTGTGGATGTCGGGCAGCTTGCGGCCGTCGGCCGGGTACATGGGGCGCGGCGTCACCGCCCAGTCCACGTCGGCGTACATGTTGTACCACCAGAACAGCTTGGCCGTGGTGAAGGCCGGGTCGCGGCGCCGGCCGGCGCGCCACACCCGGTCGCCCCCGACCAGGGCGTTGGCCTGGCGCCAGAACATCACCTCGGCCAGGTCGCGCACATACCAGCCGTTGCCGACGATGCCGTGGCCGGCCGGCGTGAGCCCCGTCAGCATGGAAGCCTGCACCGTGGTGGTGACGGCGGGGAACACGGTATCCAGCGCCCGCCGCCCGCCGCGCCCGGCCAGGGCGGACAGGTGGGGCGCGTGGCGCAGCAGGTCGGGGGTCAGTCCGACCACGTCGAGGACCAGCAGGCGGTTCATGGCGCGACCCTATCGCCGCCTCCGCGGATAGGCAATGGCAGGACGAACGGCGGGCCTCCGCCACATGGACGTGTCGGCAGGCATTACACTTGAGTAACCCAACACCCTCTTGGGTTGAGGATGGCAACTCATTGATAAGTATTGATTTTTTCGGCCAGGTTGAACCCTGGCGCCGTGGCGCGATCCTGGCGCGGACATTTGCCCGTTTTTCCCTTGCGGACCCCGTCGGAATCCTTGACAGTTGGGGATTAAGGTCACCCTAATGACCTTGTTAACTTATTGTATTTATTCAATTTTCATGTTTTTGGCACACAAGTTGCTACGTTCGGGGCGAAACGTTATTTTCGCGCTTGCCAGCGCCTTGGCCGCAGGAAATGGAACCGGGCGGTCCCGAGAAAGGGAAGTTGGATCGATGTTCAAACGTTTGACTCTGGCCGCCATCGGCGCTTTCGGACTGATGACCGCCTCGGCCAACGCCGCCATCATCGGGTTGTATCAGTACGACGCCAACATTGACGGCGTGGTGTCCTTCGACATCGGGTTCACGGATCCCGTCCCCGGCCAGATGGACATTTCCAGCTTCGATACCCTGACCGGCCTGGGCGACATCAAGGTGACGGTCGGCGGGTCCGGCAGCCACTATGTGGGCATCCTGTTCGACCTTGAGATCGACGAGGCCATCAACACCTACTTCAACGAGAACGGCGAGGCCATCAACGTCGGCTCCCTGCTGCCCGGCCAGTCCTGGGAAATCGACGAACCCGGCTTCCTGTTCGGCGACATCGCCACCAACTTCGACAACATGGCCCTGGACAATTCCAACGGCGTTCCGCCGGGCCTTGAGGACGACGTGTCGGTGGCCTTGGCCTTCGACTTCACGCTGGGTGTCGATCAGGTCGCCGTGATCATGTTCTCGGTGAGCGAAAGCGCCCCCAACGGCGGCTTCTACATCGCCCACAACGACCCGGACAGCGATGCCACCGTCTACTACTACAGCACGGTGTCCATCCGCGACATCCAGGTGCCCGCCCCCGGTGGCCTGGCCCTGCTGGGCCTGGGGCTGATCGCCGCGGGTTACCTGCGCCGGCGCCACAACGGTTAAGCGTCCCGAGCATCCTTCCCCTCGATTTTCCGAGACGCAAACGCGCGGGCGGCCTGAAAAGGCCGCCCGTTTTTGCTTGTCACGTTCCGGTCCGGCGGCCGAACCGGCGCCACGCCAGCCACGCCACCACCGGCAGGGCCAGGGGCAGGATCAACCCCGGCCCGGCCCAGGCGTCGGGCAGCAGGGCCGCGCCGTTGGCCGCCAGGGCCCCGGCGAACAGGCCGTTGGCCGGCACCGTGGCCAGCA
>JAGREA010000036.1 GCA_020446745.1 Rhodobacterales bacterium
CCCGGGCCACGGCGGCGGCCACGGCGGCGCCGTCCTGGCGGGCCACGGTACCGATCACCGAACCGTCGATGGGGCTGGTCACGGCGATGCCGTCGTCCACCGTGTAGTCGGCGGCGGCCACGCCCAGGGAGGACAGAACGGCGGCGGCGTCTTGGGCCAGGGTGGATGCGATCATGGTGCGGGTCCTTTGTCTTGGGGGGGCGGACTCAGGCGACCTTCAGCAGGCCGTCCGAGTCCGGAATCGGGTCGTCCGTGGTGCGGAACGTAGCGCCGAATCGGTTGCGCAGGAAGTCCGACATGGCGATGTCCTCCTGGCGCACCAGGCCGCGACCGGGCAGATGCCCCTGGGCCAGCAGGTCCAGCACCGCGCACAGGCCCGACGCCGTGGTGATCTGGATGGCGTTGACCCACCGGTCGCCCACCCGGCGGCCGTGGATGCGGTTGACCAGGCTTTCCTGGGTCAGGCGGCCGTCGCGCCGCCCGGTGGCGGAAACGGACACCAGCACCACGTCCTGGTCGGTGTTGGGCAGGGCCCCTTCCAGCACCTGGGCCAGCAGGTCGGTGCGCTTGCGCAGGCCCAGGTCGTCGATCAGCAGCTTCATGATGTCGCGGTGGCCCGGATAGCGGATCGAGCGGTAGTCCAAGTCCCGCACCTTGCCGGCCA
Organism: Rhodobacterales bacterium; assembly: GCA_020446745.1. Lineage (GTDB taxonomy): Bacteria > Pseudomonadota > Alphaproteobacteria > Rhodospirillales > JACKKN01 > JAGREA01. Next base: position 665 of record JAGREA010000036.1, read on the forward strand.
GGCTGTCGCACAGGGTGCCCAGGCCGCCCGAGGTGTTGAAGGCCTCGTAGTCCACGCCGTCCAGGGTCAGGGATTCCAGGCCCTCCAGGGCGTGGGTCTTGACCCGCCGGCCGTCGACGATGGCGTCGCAGGGCTGGCAGTATTCGTTGATCACCCCGGCCGTGCTCCAGGTCAGGGCGTACTTCAGGGCGTTGGCCGGATAGCGCGGCAGGGCGCCGACCCGCAGGCGCAGGCTCTCCAGCTCGTCGAACCGCCGCGCCAGGTCGCCGGCGGCGATGGAGATGTAGCCCGGGGCCAGGCCGCACTGGGGGATGAAGGCCGTTTCGGCGCCTTCGGCCAGGGCGGTCACGGCGGCCGTCGAGGCCACGTCCTCGGTCAGGTCCAGCATGTGTGCCCCGGCGGCCTTGGCGGCCCGGGCGATGCCCACGGTCAGGTGGAAGGGGCAGGCGCTGACCACGGCGAAGGCGCCCAGGCCGGCGGCGGCGGCGGTCACGGCCGCCTCGTCCGCGGCATCCAGCACGCGGGTGGTCACCCGGGGCTGGGGGGCCAGGCGGGCCAGGGCCGCGGCGTCGCGGTCGGCCACCACGACCCGGTAGTCGCCCGTGTCGGCCAGCAGGGCGGCGATGGCGCCGCCGATCTTGCCGTCGCCCAGCAGCAGGATGGTCTTCATGGTCGCGGTCTCCGTTCCGAAAGGGGGAATGCCGGAGACCAGTTCAGCAGACGGCATCTTCACGGAATATACGGAAAATTGCCGAGATGAAACGGAGGACCAATAATTTGCCGATCTAATCCGGTGGATTGCCGGAATTCAAATGTCCAGGGCCCCCGCCTGGTCGGTGATGCGGGCCAGGAGTTCCGGATACCGGCGGTCGAACTTGCGGGCCAGGACGATGGAGGACTTGGACCGTTCCACCCCCGGCAGCGCGGCGATCTCGTCCAGCACCGCGTCCAGATCCTCCAGGCGCGGGGTCTCGACACTGAGGAACAGGTCGAACTCGCCGTTGATGGCCAGGCACACGGTGATCTCGGGATAGCCTTCCAGGCGTGCCACCACGGCCCGCGAGCGTTGCTGCTGCACGGCCAGCAGGACCAGGGCCTGGACCCGCTCGACGGCCGGGTTGCGGCTCAGCACCACGGAATAGCCGGTGATCAGGCCCGTGCGCTCCAGGCGGCGGATGCGTTCGTGCACCGTGGACCGCGCCACGCCCAGGCGCTTGGCCAGGGTCGAGGTGGCGGCCCGGGCGTCGGTCTGCAGCAGGGCCACCAGGCGGCGGTCCAGGTCGTCCCTCAGTCCATCCGTCATGGCAGTCCATCCGTCATGGGCATCCTCCAAATCACCGGATCATAGCATGATACCGACGAATCGTCAGGACGGCCGCTTCTCGTCCCAGGTCCCCACTAGGTGCACGGCCAGGCCCAGCACGGCGGTGGCCGTCATCACCGCCACCAGGGGGCCGGCCGTGTCGTGCAGCAGATAGCCCACCAGGGACGAGGCCGCCGAGCCCAGGGCCATCTGGATGAAGCCCGACAGGCCCGCCGCGGCGCCGATGCGCGACGGGTCCACGCCCACGGCCGCCGCCGTGCCCGTGGGCAGGCACAGGCCGTTGCCGAAGGCGATGATGGCCATGCCGGAAAACAGGGTCAGGGGCGTCAGGCCGGCGGTCAGGTGGAAGGTGGTCAGCCACGCGCCGCCCACCACGCCGGCCGAGGTGCCCAGGCCGATCAGCCGGGCCGAGCCCAGGCGTTCGGCCAGGCGCCCGGTCAGGAAGTTGCCCAGGGAATAGGCCACGCCGCCGATCATGAAGTAGAGGCCGTAATCGGCCGCCGTGCGGCCCATCAGGTTGATGGTCACGTAGGGCGCGCCGCCCAGGAAGGCGAAGAAGGCGGCCGACGACAGCGAGATCTGCCAGGTGTGGTGGTGGAACCGGCGCAGCCGCAGCAGCGCCCCATAGCTGGCCAGCATCTGGCGCGGGTCGGCGCCCATGAACGGGCCCTTGTGGGTTTCCCCCAGGCGCCGGAACAGCACCGCCAGGATGACCAGGCCATAGAGGCCCACCACGGCGAAGCCGGCCCACCAGCCGAAGGCGTGGTCCAGCAGCCCGCCCACGCTGGGCGCCAGGATGGGCGCCACCACCATGACCATGGTCAGGTAGGCCATCATCTTGGCCGCCTTGTCCAGGTCATAGAGGTCGCGGACCATGGTGCGGCCCATCACCAGGCCGGCGCAGCCGCCCACGGCCTGCACCACGCGCCCGGCGATCAGGGCCTCGATGGTCGGCGCCGCCAGGCACAGGACGGACCCCAGGATGTAGGTGCCCAGCCCCCACAGCACCACCGGCCGCCGCCCGAACCGGTCGGCCAGGGGGCCGACGAACAGCTGGGCCACGGCCATGGACGTCAGGTACAGCGTCAGGGTGAGCTGCACCGTGCCGTAGTCGGTGTTGAACACGGCCACCATGCCCGGCATGGAGGGCATGAACATGTTCAGGGCCATGGGCCCCGACGCGGCCAGGGCAATCAACAACAGCAGGGAGGGCCGCGATGGGCCCTTGGCTGGGGGCATGGGGCATCCTTGTCGGAAGGGGGATGGCGCGGGCGGCGGCCCACGACCCCATCATGGCGCCCCCGGCGCCCCCGGTGCAAGGGCCATCAGTCCAGCCGGAAGCCGATCAGCGACAGGTCGTCGCGCCGGTTCTCCTGGCCCTGGAAATCCCGGAAGGCGGTCAGGATCTCCTTCTTCTGGTCCTTCATGGTCCGGTCGGCCAGTTCGGCCAGCAGCTCCCGGAACCGGCGCTTGCCGAACATGCGCCGGTTGGGCCCGCCCACCTGGTCGGTCAGGCCGTCGGTGGTCATGTAGACGCGGTCGCCGGGGGCCAGGGGCACGGCGATGTTGGTGTAGGTCTTGTTCAAGGGCACGCTGCGGTAGCCGACGCTGTACTTGTCGCCCTTGACCTCGCGCACGTCGGTGCCCGAGGCCACGAACAGCGAGAACCGCGCCCCGGCGAAATCGACCCGCCGTTCGGCCGGCAGGATCCGGCAGATGCCCATGTCCATGCCGTCGTCGCTTTCGCCCGACGCCGAATCCTGGCCCAGGACATACTTGATGGAACTGTTCATCACCCCCAGGATCTTCGCCGGATCGCCGTTGGGTATTTCACGCATGGCGCGGGCCAGCGAGCCCGTGGCCAGCAGCGACATGAAGGCCCCCGGCACCCCGTGGCCCGTGCAGTCGGCCAGCAGCAGCAGGTACCCCCCGGGCACCTGGCGGTACCAGTACATGTCGCCGCCCACCCGGTCGCGCGGTTCCCAGATCACGAAGTGCTCGGCGAAGCTTTCGGCCAGGAAGCGGTCGCGGGGCAGCAGGGAACGCTGGATGCGGCTGGCGTAATCGATGCTGCCGCTGATCACGTCGAAGGCGTCCACCAGTTGGCGTTCGGCCTGCCGCCGGTCGGTGATGTCGGTCATCATCACCACCGCGCCGCCGTCCTCCAGGGCCGTCTTGCGCACGCTCAGGAAGGCGCCGTCGATGGTGGTGATTTCTGATTCCGCATAGCCCGGCGTGTCGTAGAAGGCCATGCGGATGTCGGCCAGGTCCTCCGGCTCGCCGGGGCCGTACAGGCCCTTTTCGGCCGAATCCAGGATCACGTCGCGCAGCGGCTTGCCCACGGCGACCAGGTTCTCGGGCACCTGGGTGATCTGCTGGTAGCGCCGGTTGAACATGCGGAAGCGGTAATCCCCGTCCAGCACGAACATGCCGTCGGACATGGATTCCAGGGCCAGGCGAAGCTGTTCCTCCTTCTCCTCCAGCACCTCGCGGCTGTGGCGCAGGTCATCCTCGGCCCGCTGGCGCTGGGTGTTGTCGTAGGTCCAGGACATCACCGCCGACGCCCCCTTGTGGGTGATGCGGCGGCAGAACAGGATGGCCGACAGCAGGTTGCCGTCCTTGCGCCGCAGGGGGGCGTCGAAGTCCCGCGCCTCGCCGGCATGGCGCAGGCGGCGCAACAGCTCGGCGTGGCGTTCCGGGTCCGCCTGGTAGTCCTGGATGCGGGTCTCCATCAGGGCCTCGACCGTGGTGCCCAGCATGGTGGCGAACTGCGGGTTGGTGGCGATGAAGGCGCCGTCCGTGTGGGTGATGGCGAAGCCGATGGGGCTGGTTTCCAGAATCTCGCGCAGCCGTTCCTCGTTGCGCTTCAGGGCCTGTTCCGCCGCCTTGCGTTCGGTGATGTCGCGCACCACGCCGGTGAACTTGCGCTGCTCGTCGCTGCCCATGGAACCCACCGACACCTCCATGGGGAAGGTGGTGCCGTCGGCCCGGCGGCCCTCCACCTCGTGCGCCGCCTGCTCGGCCGGGCGGCCGGCCATGAGGGGCATCAGGATGGACAGGTGCCGGCCTTCCACGTCCGCCGCCGGGCGGCCGAAGATGCGTTCCGCCGCCGGGCTGAAGCGTTCCACCGTGCCCTGGGCGTCGAAGGTGACGATGCCGTCGATGACGTTGTCGATCAGCTGGTCCAGGTGCTGTTCGCGCAGGCGGATCTTGCGCGCGTTGCGGTCGTGCACCCAGGCCAGGCCCACCAGGGCGATGATCACCACCGCCGCGAACAGGCCGATGACCTGGCGCCGGAAGTGGAACTGGGCATAGGCCTCGGCCACGTCCACCTCGGTGATGACGCCCAGGTGCAGGGTCTCGTTCCAGGCCCAGGCGCCGACCACCGGTTCGCCGCGGTAGTCGCGGTAGCCGTCCACGTCCATGCCGTACCGGCCGTGGGTCACCTCGTCGGCCGCCTTGGTCAGGGGCCAGGCGTCGGGTGACAGGCTGCCGGCGTCGGCCGGGCGCAGGCGGCGCCCCGGGTCGCGCACCGCGAAGGTCAGGATGGGGTCGGCCGACGGGGCCAGCAGGCCCAGGTCGCGCAGCCGATCGGTGAACCGGCTGGCGGTCAGCAGGCGGCCGGAGCGGTCGATGGCGTAGGTTTCGTCGCTGGCGCCTTCGCGGGTCTGCTTGAACAGGTCGGCGAACTCGTCGGCCGGGTCCAGCAGGAACACGGCCGTGGCCATGGTGTTGACGTCCTGGTCGGGAATCACCGCCGACAGGCGGATCACCCGCTGGTCATCGGCCGGCAGCCCTTCCTGGTCCAGCAGCGGGATGGGGGCGAACCGGGGCAGGGTGGTTTCCGCCAGGCCGACGTCCAGGTCGCTGCTTTCCTGTTCGGGCAGCAGTTCCTTCAGCCGGGTGCCGATGCGCGACCGCAGGGACGCCGCCACCACCGTGCCGTCCGGGGCCAGGATGAAGTAGTCGCGCAGCTCGTTGATGGCCAGCAGCGGCAGCAGGCGGCGGCGCAGGGCATCGTGGGCCTCGTTGGCCCTCAGGCGCGCCGGGTCCCGGTACACGGCCAGCAGGTTGGCCACGTGGGCCTGGACCTCCTCGTCCTGGACCCACAGGGCGGCGAAGGCCGACCGGTCGCGGGCCCAGGCGTACAGGTCGCGCTGCACCGTGGTCAGGCGGAAGTCCAGGATGGCCCGCACCTCGTCGCGGGATTCCCGCCGGGTGCCCTCGTAGATGGCGCCGCCGAAGGCCAGGACGATCAGGATGAACAGGGTGACGACGCCGATCAGCAGGGGCCGATCGGTTCCGGGAGATCCGCGCTTTCCGGCCGCGGCCGGCTGTGGCTTGGTCGACACGTCGGGCTCGCCGTTCCCAGGAAAGACACCGCCCTGCCACCGGCGGCGCCGGGATTCCATCCATGGGCGGCCCCTGCCCTTGCGGCGGGACCGCCGAATCCCACGCCATCATTTCACATACGTTGCGAAAACGAAACGAAAATTCGGAGTTTCGCGCGTGTTTTACGAGTGATTCACGGGCATTTTTCTGGGGAAGAGCCGCCCGCCCGGGCGGTCAGGACGGGTCTTGGTTGTCCCAGTCGGGCGGGGGCAGGTCGTGGTAGGCGTTGCGCAGGGCTTCCGACCAGCTGCGCGACAGGCCCTGCATGTAGGGGTCGTCTTCCTCGATGCGGGTGCGCAGGTCGAAATCCAGGCTGTCCTTGCGGTAGATGGTCAGGTCCAGGGGAAAGCCCACCGACAGGTTGGACCGCACCGTGGAATCCATGGACAGCAGGGCCAGCTTGGTGCCGTCCATCAGGCCCGTGCCGGCGTGGGTCAGGGCCCGGTCCAGGATCGGCTTGCCGTACTTGTGCTCGCCGATCTGCAGGAACGGCGTGTCGGGGGTGGCGGCGATGAAGTTGCCGGCGGCGTAGATCTGGAACAGCCGCATGGTCCGTCCCCTGAGCTGCCCGCCCAGCAGGAACGACGCGCTGAACGGCGTGTTCTGGGATTCCATGGCCTCGGCGTCGATGGCGTGGACCCGGCGCACGGCCCGGCCCACCAGGTGGGCGGCCTGGAACAGGCTGGGCACCGTGAACATGGTTTCGCGCGGGCCGTCGGCGTCGTCGGGCGGGGCCAGGCCCTCGTCCACCATGTTGACCACGGCCTGGGTCACGGCCAGGTTGCCGGCGGTCAGCAGGACGATGGCCCGGTCGCCCGGGCGGTGCCAGGTGAAGGTCTTGGAATAAGTGGAAATGTTGTCGACGCCCGCGTTCGTGCGGGTGTCGGCCAGCATCACCAGCCCCCGGTCCAGGAACAGTCCGACGCAGTAGGTCATGGCGGGTCTCGTTTTCCCGATACGGCCCGAAGCCACTATTGCGCCGCGCCGCCGGCCTGGGCCACGCGCACCGAAACCGACAGGTTTTCGGTGCCGCCGCCGCGGCGCACGCCGCGCACGGGCGCCGCCTCGCGGTAGTCCAGTCCAACGCCGATTCGCACATAGTGGTCCGTGGGACAGACCCGGTTGGCCACGTCGAAGCCCACCCAGCCCAGGTCGGGCACCAGGGCCTCGGCCCAGGCGTGGGCGGCCTCGCTTTCGGCGCCGTCTTCCGTGTGCAGCAGGTAGCCCGACACATAGCGCGCCGGCACGCCGATGGCCCGCGCGGCGGCAATGAACACGTGGGCATGGTCCTGGCACACGCCGGCCCCCTGGGTCAGGGCCTCGATGGCGTTGGTGGTCACCGCGGTCTCTCCGGTCTTGTAGTCGATGGCATCCCTTACCGTATGCATCAACCGGTGGAGACAGTCCAGCGGATCGTCGGTGGCCCCGTGGGCGGCCCGCCCCAGGGCGCGGATGGCGCCGTCGGCGTGGGTCAGTTCCGTGTCGCGCAGGTAGAACAGGGGCGGGAAGGGTTCCAGCGTGCCCGACACCACGCCGTCGGTGTTGCTGGTGTCCACCTTGCCCTGCACCCGCACCACCACCTCCTGGTGGGGCTTGTCGATGACCAGGGTGTGGGTCAGGTTGCCGAAGCTGTCGGTGAAGGCGTGCATCAGGCCGCCGTCGCTGGCCGTGACCAGCCAGGCGCGCACGACCTGCCCGTCGTAGGCCTGGGGCGTCAGGCGGAAGCTCTGGATGGAATAGGAGACATCGGTCTCGTACCCATAGCGCGTCTCGTGGTCGATGGTGATCTGCATGGCGGGGCGGGCCGTCAGAAGTGGAAGTTCGTGGAAATTTCCTGGCCCAGCGCGTTGTTGCGGATCAGGAAATTGGTCAGATATTCGTGCAGGCCGCTGTGGAACACATCCTCGATCTGATCATAGCAGAGCTGGGCATAAAGCTGGCCAGCCCGCCGGTTGCAGTCATGGCGCTGCCCGTGGCCGGCGGCGATGGCGTCCAGATAGCGGGTCACCCGCGACAGGGCGAAGCGCAGCGACCGGGGCATCTCCTCGCGCAGGATCAGCAGCTCGGCCACCCGGAACGGCTGGATGGCCTCGCGGTACAGCCAGTGATAGGACCCCAGGGCCGACACCGACCGCAGGATCTGCGACCACTGGTAATGGTCGGTGGATCCGCCCAGGCTTTCCCCCGGCTTCAGCAGGATGTGGTACTTCACGTCCAGGATCCGGGCCGTGCTGTCGGCGCGCTCGATGTAGGTGCCGATGTTGATGAAGAAGAAGGCGTCGTCGCGCAGCATGGTGCCGCGCATGGCGCCGCGGAACAGGATCGAGCGGGTGCGCACCCAGTCCAGGAAGTTCAGCAGGTTGTCGCGGCGCAGGGCCTTGCGCCAGTGGCCGTCGAATTCCAGCCAGGTGTCGTTCAGGGCCTCCCACATCTCGCCGGTCAGGGCCGTGCGCACGGCGCGGGCGTTGGTGCGCGCCGTTTTCAGGCAGGCATGGACGGACGACGGGTTGTCCTCGTCCAGCACCACGTAGGACATCACCGTGTCCAGGTTGGCCTCGCCGTGCTTTTCCAGCAGCGCCACGTCGCAGTTGGTGGCCACGGCGAAGGAATGCCATTCGTCGCGGGTGCCGCCGCCCACCCAGTCGGGCATCTGGCCCATGCGGTAGCCGGCTTCCAGGATGCGGGCGATGTTTTCCGACCGCTCGATGTAGCGACCCATCCAGTACAGGTTGGCGGCGGTGCGGCTAAGCATCGGCCTGTCCTCCGTAGGGCGGCGCGACGGGGCCGTCGGGTGCCAGACCATTTGATGCCTGGCCATTTGGTGCCTGGCCTTTGGATGCCTGGCCGTTGGGGGCGTCGGGCAGGTTCAGCACCCAGGTGTCCTTGGTGCCGCCACCCTGGGACGAATTGACCACCAGGGACCCGGCCTGCAGGGCCACGCGGGTCAGGCCGCCGGCCACCAGGCGCACCTTGTCGGCCCCCACCAGCACGAAGGGGCGCAGGTCCACGTGGCGCGGCGCATAGCCCTCGGCCACGAAGGTGGGGCAGGTGGACAGCGCCAGGGTGGGCTGGGCGATGAACTCGCCGGGGTTGGCCTCGACCCGCTTGGCATAAGCCTTGCGCTCGTCCGCCGTGGACTTGGGACCCACCAGCATGCCGTAACCGCCGGAACCGGCCACCTCCTTGACCACCAGCTTGTCCAGGTTGTCCAGCACGTACTTGCGGTCCTCCTCGCGGTCGCACCAGTAGGTCTCGACGTTGTTCAGCAGCGGCTTTTCGCCCAGGTAGAAGTCGATCATGTCCGGGACGTACATGTAGATGGCCTTGTCGTCGGCGATGCCGCCGCCCACGGCGTTGGCCAGGGTCACGCCGCCCGACCGGTACACGTTCATCAGCCCCGGCACCCCCAGGATGCTGTCGGGGTTGAAGGTCAGGGGGTCCAGGAAGGCGTCGTCCAGGCGGCGGTAGATCACGTCCACCTGCTGCGGGCCGTGGGTGGTGCGCATGTACACCCGGTTGTCCTTGACGAACAGATCCTGGCCTTCCACCAGCTCGACGCCCATCTTGTCGGCCAGGAAGGTGTGCTCGTAGTAGGCCGAGTTGTAGAGCCCCGGCGACAGCACCACCACCCGGGGCTCGCCGTCGCAGGCCGGCGGCGCCACCGAGCGCAGGGTGGCGTTAAGGTCGTCGGGATAGTGCTCGACGGGGGCGATGCTCAGGCCGTTGAACAGGTCCGGGAACAGCCGCATCATCACTTCGCGGTTCTGCAGCATGTAGCTGACGCCCGACGGCGTGCGGGTGTTGTCCTCCAGCACGTAGAATTCCATGGGGCCGGTGCGCACCACGTCGATGCCGGCGATGTGGGTGTAGACGCCGCCGGGCACGCGCACGCCGCGCATTTCCGGCAGGAACGCCTTGTTCAGCATGACCAGCCGTTCGGGCACCCGCCCGGCGGCCAGGATCTCACCCCGGTTGTACACATCGTCCAGGAACATGTTCAGGGCCTTCACCCGCTGTTCCAGGCCGCGCGACAGGTAGTCCCATTCCTGGGCCAGCAGGATTCGCGGCACGATGTCGAAGGGGATCAGCCGTTCCGGATCGCCGCCCTGGCCGTAGACGGCGAAGGTGATGCCGATGCGCCGGAATAGGGTCTCGGCCTCGGTCTGGCGGGCCTTCAGCAGGTTGCGCGGCGCCGTCACCATCCATTCCGCCAGGGGCTCCATGCCCGGACGCGGCTGGCCGTCGGCCCCGACGATCTCGTCGAAGGCGATGGGCGCCGCGTCGCCCGTGTCGGCGGTACCTTTGTCGGCCGGGGTGTCGGGATCGGGCATGGTGAACGACCTTCCGGACTAAGTTACACCAGACGGACCATGCAGGTTCCGTGCCGGCCCGGAACGGGGGGTTCCGGACCCTTGAGCATCGATTCCGCCCAAGAATTAATCAATGGAAAACGTGCTGTAGAAATTTTAATCATTCTCGATTGCCGTTTCCCGGGGCTTTCGGTGCCTGCGACAGCACCGACGTGAAACCTTCGAACCGCGGCGGGCCCAGGTACAGGCTTTGCGGCGCGTCGGCGCCGCCGGTGCGGGCCGCCTGGGCATGGGCCTTGCGGAACGCCTCGGACCGGGTCCAGTCCAGGAACGCCGCTTCCGAATCCCAGGCCGTGTGGGTGGCGTAGACCACGTGGTCCTCGGCCGCCGGGCCGCGCAGCAGGTGGAACGACAGGAAGCCCGGCACGGTATCCAGGTGGGATTCGCGGCGTGCCCACATGGCCTCGAAGTCGGCCTCGGCGCCCAGGCGCACGGGGAAGCGGTTCATGGCGATGTACATGGCCTGTCCTTTTCCGAACCAGGGGCCCGCGGCCCGCCGCGCCCAGGGGGGCGCGGGACGGCAGCGCCTTTAAGGGAAGCATAGTCGGTTAGGGGATAGCGGCGCCAGTCGGCCGTGGCTACCAAGAACGCAGACGTCGCGGACCGGCCCGCCGGGGCCCGCCGAACGACGCCCCGGGCCCACGCAAATCGGGGCCCGCGCACCGCAGGGAACGCCACCATGCCCGACGCCAGCCAGCAGCACGCCCATCCCAAATCCGACCTGGAGATCGCCCGCGCCGCCACCCCGCGGCCCATCGTCGACCTGGGGGTCGAGCGCCTGGGCCTGCCGGCCGAGGCCATCGTCCCCTACGGCCACGACAAGGGGAAGGTGGGCCTGGATTTCATCAACGGCCTGAACGGCCGGCCCGACGGCCGGCTGATCCTGGTCACCGCCATCACGCCGACCCCGGCCGGCGAGGGCAAGACCACCACCACCGTGGGCCTGGGCGACGCCCTGAACCGCATCGGCAAGCAGGCCATGATCTGCCTGCGCGAGCCCTCGCTGGGCCCGTGCTTCGGCATGAAGGGCGGGGCGGCCGGCGGCGGCTATGCCCAGGTGGTGCCCATGACCGACATCAACCTGCACTTCACCGGCGACTTCCACGCCATCGGCGCGGCCAACAACCTGCTGGCGGCGATGATCGACAACCACTTCTACTGGGGCAACGAGCTGGGCATCGACGAGCGGCGCGTGGCCTGGCGCCGGGCCGTGGACATGAACGACCGGGCCCTGCGGTCCATCGTCTGCAACCTGGGCGGCGTGGCCAACGGCTTCCCGCGGGAAGACCACTTCGACATCACGGTGGCCTCGGAAATCATGGCCATCCTGTGCCTGGCCACCGACATGGCCGACCTGAAGCGGCGCCTGGGCAACATCGTGGTGGCCTTCACCCGCAAGCGCCAGCCCATCTACGCCCGCGACATCAAGGCCGACGGCGCCATGGCGGCGCTGCTGAAGGACGCCCTGATGCCCAACCTGGTGCAGACCCTGGAACACAACCCGGCCTTCGTGCACGGCGGGCCCTTCGCCAACATCGCCCACGGCTGCAATTCCGTCCTGGCCACCAGAACGGCCCTGAAGCTGGCCGACTACGTGGTCACGGAAGCCGGCTTCGGCGCCGACCTGGGGGCCGAGAAGTTCTTCGACATCAAGTGCCGCAAGTCGGGCCTGAAGCCCGACATCGCCGTGCTGGTGGCCACCATCCGCGCCATCAAGATGCACGGCGGCGTCGACAAGGCCGACCTGGGCAAGGAGAACCTGGAGGCCCTGGCCGCCGGGGCCGCCAACCTGCGCCGCCACGTGGAAAACCTGAAAAGCTTCGGCCTGCCCGTGGTGGTGGCCATCAACCGGTTCAGCGCCGACACCCCGGCCGAGATGGACCTGGTGCGCCAGGTGTGCGCCGAGCTGGAGGTGGAAGCCCACGTGGCCGACCACTGGGCCGCCGGCGGCGCCGGGGCCGAGGACCTGGCCCGCGCCGTGGTGCGCACCATCGACAGCGAACCCAGCGACTTCCGCTTCCTGTACGCCGACGACCTGCCCCTGTGGGACAAGGTGCGGACCATCGCCCAGCGCCTGTACGGGGCCCAGGGCATCATCGCCGACAAGGTGGTGCGCGGCCATTTCAAGGAGCTGCAGGACCAGGGCTTCGGCCACTTCCCGGTCTGCATCGCCAAGACCCAGTACAGCTTTTCCACCGACCCCAACCTGAAGGGCGCGCCGTCCAACCACGTGGTGCAGATCCGCGAGATCCGCATCAATGGCGGGGCCGAATTCCTGGTGGTGGTGTGCGGCGACATCATGACCATGCCGGGCCTGCCCCGCACCCCGGCCGCCAACACCATCGACGTGGACGACCAGGGAGAGATCACCGGCCTGTTCTAAAAGGGAAAACGCCCGCCGAGGGGGGTGTGCTTTCCTGTTTATCCCATACCCGACATGGACTATCGTTTTTTCGCGATAGCCACGGGAATGAACGGGCATGCCCCAGGACGGACAGAGTCAGGTCCCGGCCAAGGTGACGGCGGCAAGCGCCGCCCCGGCCCCAAGCGCGACCAACGGCGCCGTCCACCAGGTGGCCTTCCTGCTGGTGGAGAACTTCTCGTTCATCGCCTTCGCTTCGGCCATCGAGCCCCTGCGCAACGCCAACCGGGCCAGCGGCAACGCACTCTACGCCTGGCGCTGCTATTCCGCCGACGGCCGGCCCATCCGCGCCAGCAACGGGGTGGAAGTGACCGTCAACGGCGCCTTCGACGACCTGCAGGCCGCCGGCCTGGTGCTGGTGGTGGCCGGCCTGGGGGTGGAACGCCTGGACGACCGCCTGCTGCTGGCCCGCCTACGCCGCCTGGCCAGCCACGGGGCCACGGTGGGGGGGCTGTGCACGGCGCCGCACCTGCTGGCCCGGGCCGGGCTGCTGAACGGCTACCGCTGCACCATCCACTGGGAGAACCTGGCCGGCTTCGCCGAGGCCTTCCCCGAGATCGACGTGACGCCGGAACTGTACGAGATCGACCGCAACCGCCTGACCTGCGCCGGCGGCACGGCGGCGTTGGACATGATGCTGACCATCATCGCCACCCAGTGCGGCCACGACCTGGCGGCCCACGTGGCCGACACCATGATGCACCACCGCATCCGCGAGGGGCACGAGGGCCAGCGCATGGAACTGCGGGCCCGCCTGGGGGTCAGCCATCCCAAGCTGCTGGCGGTGATCCAGCACATGGAGGAAACCCTGGAAACGCCCCTGAGCTGCGCCGAACTGGCGGCCACCGTGGGCCTGTCCACCCGGCAGCTGGAGCGCCTGTTCCGCAAGTACCTGAAGCGCCCGCCGACGCGCTATTACTTGGCCCTTCGCCTGGACCGGGCGCGGTTCCTGCTGGCCCAGACATCGATGCCCATCCTGGGCGTGGCGCTCGCCTGCGGCTTCGTCTCGGCGTCGCATTTCTCGAAGTGCTACCGGGAACACTTCGGGCGGACGCCTTCGGAGGAGCGGCGGGTTTAGGCTTTCCCCCTGTTCACCCACCCGTCGCCCCCGCTTCCCGCCCGTCGCCTCCGCTTCCCGCCCGTCGCCCCCGCTTCCCACCCGTCGCCCCCGCGAAGGCGGGGGCCCAATGGCGCTTCCCCCACCAATCACGCTGGCGGAAAACGCCGGGTGGCCGGCAACGCCAATGGTTTCCCGCCTTCGCGGGAAAGACGATGGAGAGGTTGGGAAAGATGATCGAGAGGTCGGCAACAGGGGCTTCGGGGCAGTGGGACACCGGGGGATTATCCCTCCCGCGCCGCCCCTTCCACCCCCGCCACCTCCACCCGCTGCCGGGGCAGGGCCGCCGGGTGCGTCTCCTGCAGATAGGTCAGCAGGGCTTCCCGCACCAGGCAGCGCAGGTCCCAGGCCGTGCCGCCGTCCTTGGCGCTCATCAGGGCGCGGATCGTCACCGTGCGGTCGTCCGCGTCCGTCACCTGCAGGTTCCACACCTTGCCGTCCCACAGGTCCGTGCCGTCCAGGATCTCCTTCAGCTTGGCGCGGATCTCGGGGATGGGGGCCGTGTAGTCCACGTGCAGGAACACCGTGCCCAGGATGTCGGCCGTGGTGCGGGTCCAGTTTTCCACCGGGTTCTCGATGAAGTAGGACAGCGGCACGATCAGCCGCCGCCGGTCCCAGATGCACACCACCACGTAGGTGGCCGTCAGCTCCTCCACCCGGCCCCATTCCCCGTGCACGATCACCACGTCGTCCAGGCGGATGGGGTCGGTCAGGGCCAGCTGCGCCCCGGCGATCAGGTTCGACAGCGCCGGGCGCGCCGCCATGCCGATGGCCAGGCCCGCCACCCCGGCCGAGGCCAGCAGACTGATGCCCACCTGGCGCACGCTGGGGAAGCTCATCAGGATCAGCCCGGCGGTGACGATGCCGATGGCCGCCACCACCATGCGCCGCAGCACCTTGGCCCGGGTGCGCAGGCGCCGCTGGGCCAGGTTGTCGGCGTGGTCGATGGGGTGGGACAGGACCACCCATTGCTCGGTCACCCCCACCAGGCCGATGGCCAGCCAGCCCACGCCCGCCGTCAGCACGATGGACAGCACCTGGCGCATGAAATCCGCCACCTCGGCCGGCAGGCCCACGGTGCGCAGCGCCAGGAACAGGGCCAGCACCAGCAGCAGCAGGCCGGCGGGCCGGCGCAGGCGAGCCAGCACCATGTCGTCCAGTTCCGTTTCCGTGCGGGCGGCGATGCGCCGCAGCACGGCGAACAGGATGCGGTGGACAATCCAGGCGGCCACGGCCGTGGCCGCCAGAACGGCCAGGGCCACCAGACCGGTGACCAGGGCCGGCGGCAGATCCGCCAGGTTCGGGAGGTTTGGCATGCGGGCGGTCCCCCTCGGTTGCTTCCCTCGGGTGTCGTTGGGGCGATTGAACCACGCCCGGCCGGCGGGGTCGACCCCCGCGGGCCGGACGGGCTAACCTGCGGGCCCGCCGTTTGCGTCACAGGAAGCCGTCCCATGCCCGACACCCTGCCCGAACTGTACATCGCCGTGGACGTGGAGGCCGACGGGCCCATCCCCGGGCCCTATTCCATGCTGTCCTTCGGCATGGCCGTGGCCGGGCGGGCGGACCTGAGCTTCTATACGGAGGTCAAGCCCATCTCCGACGATTTCGTGCCGGCGGCCTTGGCCGTTTCGGGCCTGGACCGCGACCGCCTGGTCCGCGAGGCGCCGGAGCCGGCCCAGGCCATGGCGGCGGCGGCCCGGTGGATCAACGGTCTGCGCAGGACCGGCCGGCCGGTGTTCCTGGCCGGCCCGGCGGTGTGGGACGGCATGTTCATCCACTGGTACTTCATCCGCTTCCTGGGCAAGAGCCCCTTCGGCCCCACAGGTTCGGGCATCGACCTGCGCAGCTACTGGATGGGCATGACGGGGTGCGAGTGGCGCGACACCCGCAAGGGCGGCATCAAGCGCGCCCTGAACCTGACCGGCCTGCCCCACACCCACCACGCCGGCGAGGACGCGGCCGAACTGGCGGCCGTGTTCCAGGCCATGCGGGAGAAGCAGGAAGGGTGAGGCACATCGCAGGAGTGTTGAACCACAGAGACACAGAGGCACAGAGAGGCCGTGCCGAGGGATAGACCTTTGCCAATCCGGTGAAGGTGTGCCTACGGCCAAGGGTGTTCAGTCGACACAGAGATCACAGAGGGGGCACAGAGAACACAGAGAAAGAATAAAGCGCGCTACGCGCGCAATCCCTTTTGCTTCGCGCAGCGAAGCCTCTGTGTTCTCTGTGTCTACTGTTCGTTGGAGCCGCTGGTACGAAGCTTGGAGACGCTGCACGACATCACCTCGGCACGGCCTCTCTGTGCCTCTGTGTCTCTGTGGTTCAACCACCCTAATCCCGCACCACCCCGTCCTTGACCACCGCGCGAAGGGGGTTGGCGCCGATGGCGTAGGCCAGTTCGGCCGGCTCGGAAATGTCCCACACCGCCAGGTCGGCCCGCATCCCGGCCCGCACCATGCCCCGGTCGTCGCCCAGGCCCAGGGCCCGTGCGGCGTGGCGGGTGGCGCCGGCCAGGGCCTCCTCGGGCGTCAGGCGGAACAGCACGCAGGCCATGTTCAGCATCAGCAGCAGCGACGTCACCGGCGACGAGCCCGGGTTGCAGTCCGTGGCCACGGCCATGGGCACCCCGGCGGCGCGCAGCCTGTCCACCGGCGGCACCCGGGTGTCGCGCAGGCAGTAGAAGGCGCCGGGCAGCAGCACCGCCACCGTGCCCGCCGCCGCCAGGGCCGCCACCCCGTCGTCGCCCAGGCATTCCAGGTGGTCGGCCGACAGGGCCCCGTACCGGGCCGCCAACACCGCGCCCTTCTGGTCGGAAAGCTGCTCGGCGTGCAGCTTCACCGGCAGGCCGTGGGCGGCGGCGGCCTTGAACACCCGTTCCGTCTGTTCCGGCGTGAAGCCGATGGTGTCGCAGAAGGCGTCCACGGCATCGGCCAGGCCGGCCTCCGCCACCTGGACCAACACGTCGGTACAGATATGGTCGATATAGGCATCGGGCCGTCCGGCGAACTCGGGCGGCAGGGCGTGGGCGCCCAGGAAGGTGGTGATCACGTCCACGGGCTCGGTTTTGCCCAGGGTCCGGGCCACGCGCAGCATGCGCATTTCCGTCTCCCGGTCCAGGCCGTAGCCGGACTTGATCTCCACCGTGGTCACGCCCTCGGCCATCAGGGTCCGCAGGCGGGGGCGGGCCTGGGCCAGCAGGGAATCCGCGTCGGCGGCCCGGGTCTGGGCCACGGTGGAGGCAATGCCGCCGCCGGCCCGGGCGATCTCTTCATAGGTGGCGCCGGTCAGGCGCAGTTCGAACTCCCGCGCCCGGTTGCCGCCGTAGACCAGGTGGGTGTGGGCGTCGATCAGCCCCGGGGTGATCACCCCGCCGCCGGCCGAATGCGTTTCCCGCGCCGCGCCCGGCGGCAGGTCGGCCCGGGGGCCCGCCCAGGCGATGCGCCCGCCGGCCACGGCCACGGCGCCGTCGGGCACCAGGCCGTAAGCACCCGGCCGGTCCGGGTCCAGGGTGGCCACGGCGGCGTCGATCCACAGGCTGTCCCAGGCGGTGTCGGTCATGGATGTCCTCGTTCCCCAGCTTGTATAGACAATTAAACCAGATTAGCCTTCCCCCCATGAAGCGCCTTTTCGCCCCTGCCGCCCTGCTGCCCCATGGCTGGGCCGACGACGTGCTGCTGGAGGTGGCCGATGACGGCGCCCTGGCCGCCGTCACCCCCGGCGCCGAACCGCCGGCCGAGGCCGAGCGCCTGCCCGGCCCCGTGGTGCCCGGGGTGCCCAACCTGCACTCCCACGCCTTCCAGCGGGCCATGGCCGGCCTGGCCGAGGTGGCGGGCCCGGCCGACGACAGCTTCTGGACCTGGCGCCAGGTCATGTACGGCTTCCTGGCCCGGCTGACGCCCGACGACGTGGGGGCCATCGCCCGGTTGCTGTACATCGACATGCTGAAGGCCGGCTACACGGCGGTGGGGGAGTTCCACTACCTGCACCACGGCCCCGACGGCACGCCCTATGGCGACCGGGCGGAACTGTCGGAACGGGTCATCGCCGCCGCCCGTTCGGCCGGGATCGGCATCACCCACCTGCCGGTGCTGTACGGCAACAACGGCTTCGGCGGCGCGGCGCCCAGCGACGGCCAGCGGCGGTTCCTGAACAGCCCCGACGCCCTGCTGGGCCTCGTCGACACCCTGAAATCCCGCCACGGCGCCAACCCCGACGTGGCCGTGGGCGTGGCGCCCCACAGCCTGCGGGCCACCACGCCCGAGGCCCTGGCCGCCGCCGTTGCCGGCGTGCCCGACGGCCCCATCCACATCCACATCGCCGAGCAGACCCGCGAGGTGGACGAATGCCTGGCCTGGTCCGGCACCCGGCCCGTGGACTGGCTTTTCGACCACCACGCCGTGGACGGCCGCTGGTGCCTGGTCCACGCCACCCACGTGACGCCCGCCGAAGCCGCCCGCCTGGCCATCAGCGGCGCCGTGGCCGGCCTGTGCCCGACCACGGAGGCCAATCTGGGCGACGGCCTGTTCCCGGTGACGGATTACGCGGCGGCCGGCGGCGTGATGGGCATCGGGTCCGACAGCCACATCACCGTGGACCCGGCCCAGGAGATGCGCTGGCTGGAATA
>JAGREA010000037.1 GCA_020446745.1 Rhodobacterales bacterium
CAGGTCGTCCAGGGCCTCGGCCGTCACCGCCTCGGCGGCCAGCACCAGGGCGGCCACGCCGCCGCCGGCGCGCACGGCCACCGGCCGCCCGCGGCGCAGTTCCGACACCGCGCGGTCCACGGCCAGGCGGGCCCGGGGCGCGCGGCTGGCGGGGAAGGTGCGGGGATGCGGGGGCTGCGCCATGGGTTCCGGGCCGGTTGTGGGGCGGTTCGGGGGTGGAAATCGGGGAAGGCGGACCATACTCCCGAAACCGCCGTCCAGGGAAGGGGCGAATCGCCTGGTGGCCGAACCCCTGGCGTTCCGCACATCGTTGTCGTATAGGCACATATCGGGCATGGGGCGTTAACCTTTGCGCCCGTGTCCTATAGGATGTCCGGAATCGCACACCTCCGCCGGGAGCCACCATGACCACGGGAAAGCGCGTACTTCTTGTCGACGACGACGATGCCCTGCGCGAGATGCTGGCCGAACAGCTTGAGCTGCACGAGGAGTTCGCCACCACCCTGGCCGCCAACGCGGCCGAGGCCCTGGACACGGCCAAGTCCGACTACTTCGACGTGATCATCCTGGACGTGGGCCTGCCCGACATGGACGGCCGCGAGGTGTGCCGCCTGATGCGCCGCAACGGCGTGAAGTCGCCCATCATCATGCTGACCGGGGCCGACACCGACGCCGACACCATCCTGGGCCTGGACGCCGGGGCCAACGACTATGTGACCAAGCCGTTCCGCCTGGGCGTGCTGCTGGCCCGCCTCAGGGCCCACATCCGCCAGCACGAACGCAGCGACGACGCCGTGTTCACCATCGGCCCCTACACCTTCCAGCCCAGCGCCAAGCTGCTGCTGGACGGCGACACCAACAAGAAGGTGCGCCTGACCGACAAGGAAGCGGCGATCCTGAAATACCTGTACCGCTCGGGCGGCCGGGTGGTCGGCCGCGACGTGCTGCTGGACGAGGTGTGGGGCTACAACGCCGGGGTCACCACCCACACCCTGGAAACCCACGTCTACCGCCTGCGCCAGAAGATCGAGCGCGACCCTTCCAACGCCGAGATCCTGGTGACGGAACAGGGCGGCTATCGCCTGAACGCCTGAGCCTTCAGGCCAGCGTGACCACCACCGGCACGTGGTCCGACGGCGTGGGCCAGGCCCGGGTCTCCTTCAAGATCGTCACGTCCGACACCCGCTCGGCCAGGCCGCGCGACACCCACAGGTGGTCCAGGCGCCGGCCCTTGTCGGCGGTCAGGCCGTCCGGCGTGCGGTAGCTCCACCAGGTGAACACCGGCTGCGGCGGCGGGATCAGCCGGCACACGGCGTCCTCCCAGCCGCCGGCCCGCATCATGCGGGTCAGCAGGTCGCGTTCCACGTCGGTGTGGGTCACCACCCGGCGCAGGCGGGCGTGGGACCACACGTCGCTTTCCAGGGGCGCCACGTTGAAGTCGCCGGCCAGCACCGCCGGCGGACCCTGGTCCCGCTGGGCCTTCCACCAGCGGGCCTGGGCGCGCAGGAAGCGCAGCTTGTGGGCGAACTTGGGGTTGGCCTCGGGGTCGGGCCTGTCGCCGCCGGCCGGCAGGTACAGGCTGTGCACGCGGATCGGCCCCAGGCCCGGGCCGCCGTCCACCGTGGCCCACACGTGGCGGCAGTCGGCCCGCCCGGCCCAGTCCTGGCGCCCGTCGTCCGTCAGCGGCCGGCGCGACAGGATGGCCACCCCGTTGTAGGCCTTCATGCCCCAGCGCACCTGGTGCGGATAGCCCAGGCCGGCCAGGGCTTCGGTCGGGAACAGGTCGTCGGTCACCTTGGTTTCCTGCAGGCACAGCACGTCGGGCGCGCAGCGGGCCACCACCCGGGCCAGGTGGTCCAGGCGGATGCGAATGGAATTGACGTTCCAGGTGGCGATGGTCAGGGACATGGCGGAAGGGGACGACGGCGGACAGAAAAAGGGCGGCGCCCGGCGGGCGCCGCCCGAACAGCGCGTGGGGGAGGAAATCAGCCCCGGCGGCGGCGGGCCACCACGGCCAGGCCCAGCATCAACAGCGCCGCGCCGGCCGGGGCCGGCACCGCCAGCCCGGCGTCCACCAGGGCGTTGGCGGCGATCTGGCCGATCCGGTTGTAGGTGGCGGTGGTGGGGTGCTGGTCGTCCCAGAACAGGTAGGATTCCGGCGTCGTGCACACCACCGGCGGCGTCTCGCCCAGGTCCAGGCACGGGTCCGTGGTGTTGGTGAAGCCGTTGGCCAGGGGGTTGCCGATGATGTCGTCGTAGATGGCGTCGATGTCCACGGTCACCAGGTTGGCCCCGGGCAGGGTGCCGAACAGAGCCGGCAGGGCGGCGGCCAGGGCCGCGTTGTGGGCCGCCGACAGGGCCGTCAGGCCGGCCTGGGCCACCGGGTCGCCGGCCACCAGGGGCAGGGCCCCCAGGTCGGGCAGGTTCAGCACCATGAAGTCCTGCGCCCCCAGGGCGTACAGGGCGGAAATGGTGTTGACGATGTTGTTGATCACGTTGGCCGGGTTGGTTTCCCCCAGCAGCAGGTAGTCGTTGGCGCCGATCCACAGGGTGAACAGGGCGTCGGGCGCCACCAGGGCGCCGCTGCCGGTGACCGTATCGAACATGCCGATCTGCTGCTGCAGGCCCGGCAGGATGGGCAGGCCGCCGTTGTCGGAACCCGACCCGGCGCCGCCGAAGGCGAAGTTCACGCCCTGGGCCACGTCGGCCGGGCCCGTCACCTCGGTAACGGCGGTTGGGTTGACGCCGAAGATGCCGCCCAGCTTGTCCACCCAGTTGGTGCCGTCGGAAAACCGTCCGGTGACCGGGTTGCAGGGCCCCGGCGGGCAGCCCACCGCGTTCTTCACGTTCGTCGGATCCGACAGGCTGTCGCCGAAGGCGAAGATCTGCGAAATGCCCGAAGGCGTAGCGTGGACCGGGCCGGAAACCAGAATGGCCGCCAGCAGCCCGACGGCGCCGATGGCCGTTCCCTTGAACCAATTCATGAAGTCGCTCCCCTCTCGCGCCGAAATGGCGTATGCCTTTAGTTACCCCGTTCGGGCATGGTATCAGACTGTACCCCGATCCCCTAGCGCCAACGCTTTGCGTGCGTTGTCGTTCCGTCAAGGCAACGATGACGTGCCGGAAGGGCGGTTCCAGGCCGGAAGGACGGTTCAAGGACAGGGTCGGGGGGCGCCCGATTCCACCCCCAGGGCCGAACCCTATGGGTGAACGGGTTTCGAAATGGTTGCCACGGAGGCAGGCGCCCCATGACCACCGGACCTTCCGCTCCGCGCCCCGTTTCGGTGCTGCCGTCGGCCCAGGGTGGTTCCGCGGGGGGCGAATCCCAGGGGGGTGGCCTGGCCGGTCCGGCGGCGGATGTCCTGGTCGACGCCCTGGAGGCCCTGGACGACGGGTTCGCCCTGTTCGACCCCGATGACGCGCTGATCTGCTGCAACGACGCCTTCCGGCGGGCCTGGCGCCCGGTGGCGGACCTGGTGCGGCCGGGTATTCGCTTCGCCGACCTGTGCGCCGCCCACTGGGACCGGGTGCAGCCGGCCGCCGGTGCGGGACGCCAGGCCTGGATCGACCAGGAGGTGGCCCTGCACCAGGCCGCCGGCGGGGCGCGGGAATACTTCGTGCCCCCCGGCCGGTGGATCCTGGTGGCCGAGCGGCGCACCCCCGACGGCGGCATCGCCGCCGTGGTGTCGGACCATACCGAGACCAAGGCCACCCTGGACGCCCTGGCCGACAGCGAACAGCGCCTGGCCCAGGCCCAGGACCTGGCCGGCCTGGGGTCGTGGGAATGGGACGTGACCAGCGGCGAGCTGTGGATGTCGCCCAGCCTGTACCGCCTGGTGGGGCTGGACGCCATCGGCCTGCGCACCGGGGACGGCATCCAGGACCGGGTCCACTACCTGCGCCGGGTCCATCCCGACGACCGCCAGGTGCTGGTGGACCTGGTGGAATCCTGCCGCGACACCAACCGGCCCGCCGAGCACGCCTATCGCGTGGTGCGCACCGACGGCGAAACCCGGTGGCTGACCACCCGCGCCGAACCGGTGGCCGATCCCGACGGCCGGGTGGTGCGGGTGAAGGGCTACTGCCTGGACATCACCGACCACAAGAGCGCCGAAAAGGCCCTGGCCCGCAACGAGGAACGGTTCCGCGACTTCACGGCCACCAGCTCCGACTGGTTCTGGGAAACGGATGACCGGCACCGGCTGGTCTATGTGTCCGAATCCTTCACCGACTTCGCCGGCGTGCCGTCGCACCAGATCATCGGCCTGCGCCTGGACAACCTGGCGGCCCGCTGGGGCGTGCCGGCGGAACAGCGGGACCGCCCCAAGTGGGACGCACAGCGGGCCGGCATGGACCGGAACGAGGCCTTCCGCGACCTGGACCTGCGCTGGCGCCACCCCGGCGGCGACCCGCGGTCGTTCAAGATCAGCGGCCGGCCGGTGTTTGATTCCGCCGGGCGGTTCCGGGGCTATCGGGGCACGGCCCGCGACCGCACCAGTCAGGTACTGGCCGAGGACGGCCGCATCCGGGCCGAGGTGCGCCTGGTCCGCGCCATCGAGGCCGTGCCCGCCGGCTTCGCCCTTTATGACGCCGACGACCGCCTGGTCATCTGCAACGACGAATACCGGCGCATCTACGCCTGCCTGTCCGACCTGCTGCGGCCGGGGGCCTCGTGCCTGAACCTGATCGACACCCTGGCCGAACGGGGCCTGATCGCCGGGTCGGCCGGCGCCGTGGAGGCCTGGCGCCGGCACCGGCGCAACCGACGCCAGATGCCGGACCACCGGGCGGCCTATGAATTCACCGACGGCCGCTGGATCGAGGTGTCGGACTATGGCCTGGACGACGGCAGCCAGATCATGATCGTCCAGGACGTGACCGACGCCCGGCGGGCCCAGGAGCACGTGGTGCGCATGGCCAAGCTGGCGTCCCTGGGCGAGATGGCGGCCGGCGTGGCCCACGAGCTGAACCAGCCGCTGACGGTGCTGCGCATGGGTCTGGAATCCATGCAGGACCGCCTGGCCGAGGGCGAGGACCCGCACCGCTTCCTGGCCGACAAGCTGGACATGCTGCTGGGCCAGACCCAGCGCGCCGCCGCCATCATCGAAAGCATGCGCACCTTCGGCCGGGTGGCGCCGGAAACCCGGGTGCCGGTGTCGGTGCCGCGGGCCGTCCAGGCCGCCGTGGTGATGGTGTCGCCGGGCCTGCGCGAGGCGGGCGTCGAACTGGTGGTCAACCTGCCGCGCACCTGCCCGGCCGTGCGCGGCCAGCAGACCGCCGTGGAACAGGTGGTCGTGAACCTGATGAACAACGCCCGTCAGGCGGTGGAGGCACGATTGGCCCGGATGCGGGCGGAAGCCGCCGGAGAGTCCTCCGCCGAGGCACCCGCCGAGCCGCCGGCCGACGGGCCCGGGGGCTGGATCTGGCTGACCCTGGACCCGGTGGTGGGGGACGACGGCCAGACCCAGGTGCGCCTGCGGGTGGAGGATTCCGGCGGCGGCATGGCGCCCGAGGTGATGGACCGGGTGTTCGAGCCGTTCTTTTCCACCAAGGACGTGGGCCAGGGGACGGGCCTGGGCCTGTCGGTGTCCTACGGCATCGTGGCCGACATGGGGGGCGCCATCGTGGCCGCCAACGGCCCCCTGGGGGCGCGCTTCACGGTGACCCTGCCGGCCCTGCCGGCCGGCGACGCCGACGGCGGGTCAGAGGCGTGACATGCTGTCCCGGTACATGACGTCGTCGCCGCGGATGTGACTGACGATCCAGTGGGCCACGAAGCCCGTCACGTCCAGGCTGCGGAAGGTGGCGGGGGAATTGTGGGCCTCGTGGGCGAAGGCCTCGATCTCGCGCAGCATGCGGGCATGGGTGCTTTTGTGCAGGTCCAGGCCCTGGTACCCGGATTCCCGCATCAGCTCTTCCTCGGTGGCGAAGTGGTGGCGCGCCTGTTCCAGCAGCACGTCCAGGACCTCCGCCGCCCGGGCGATGGCGCCGCCCTGGGTGAGCGTGCCGTGCAGTTCGGACATGGTGTCCATGAGCTGCCGGTGCTGAGCGTCCAGGACCGGATGGCCGACGCTCAGCGTCTCGTTCCATGTCAGGTCAAGCATGGACGGGGCCACAATATTGAGATTCGGGATGAAGATGAACGCTCAACATCATATTGTCCGTAATGGTTGTGCGGCCCCGATTCCGCCCGATTGCATCAACGCACCAGCAGCACCGAGCTGTCAAGTCGCTCCAACGCAACGGCCGCCGATTCGGTCTCCAGGCCGGGCAGGCTGGCGGGCAGGACCAGGCAGTCGGCGCGGCGGCGATGGGCCGCCCGGCACAGGTCCGTCAGGTCCGGCCGCCACTGGTGGGCGAAGGCGGGCGCCGGCCCCGCGCCGCCCCCCGCGCCGTGCATTTCGCCCATGGTTTCCCGGCGGGCC
>JAGREA010000038.1 GCA_020446745.1 Rhodobacterales bacterium
CCCCCTGTTCGGCCTGATCCACCAGGCCCGGGTGCGGCGCACGCCGGTGTCCGAATACCAGGTCAGCCTGGAAAGCCCGCGCATCGGGCGGCACTTCGTGAACATCCAGGCCGCGCCCATGGCCGACCTTCCCGGCCACGTGGTGCTGACCTTCCAGGAACGGACCATCGCCGACACCATCGACCGCCAGCTCAACCACCGGGGCGCCGTGCGCTCGGTGACCGCCATGGCCGCCATGATGGCCCACGAGGTGAAGAACCCCCTGTCGGGCATCCGCGGCGCGGCGCAGCTTCTGGAAGGCGGCCTGAACCCCGACGACCAGGCCCTGACCACCCTGATCAAGGACGAGACCGACCGCATCTGCCTGCTGGTGGACCAGTTCGAGGCCTTTTCCGACCAGAAGCCGACCCGCTTCGACGCCATCAACATCCACCTGGTGCTGAACCGGGTGCGCCAACTGGCCCAGGCCGGGTTCGGCCGCCACGTGCGGTTCGTGGAGCACTACGACCCGTCGCTGCCGCCGGTGCTGGGCAACCACGACCAGCTGCTGCAGGTGTTCCTGAACCTGGTCAAGAACGCCACCGAGGCGGTGCCCGAGCAGGGCGGCGAGATCATCCTGGGCACGGCCTACCGCCACGGCGTGCGGTTCGCCGTGCCGGGCAGCGACAGCCGCGTGCACCTGCCGCTGATGATCACCGTGCAGGACAACGGCGAGGGCATTCCCGACGACATCCGCCCCAACCTGTTCGACCCCTTCGTGTCGTCCAAGCCCAGGGGCAAGGGGCTGGGCATGGCCCTGGTGGCCAAGATCATCAACGACCACGGCGGCGTCATCGGCTTCGATTCCCAGCCCCGGCGCACCATCTTCCGGGTCATGCTGCCGGTGGCCCCCACCGACCAGATGGATTGGGACTCGGTGGGAGGTGAGCCGTGACCGCGGCCACCATCCTGGTCGCCGACGACGACGCGGCGATCCGCACCGTGCTGGGCCAGGCCCTGGGCCGGGCCGGCTACGAGGTGCGCATGGCCTCCAACGCCTCCACCCTGTGGCAGTGGGTGTCCGACGGCGACGGCGACCTGGTGATCACCGACGTGGTGATGCCCGACGAGAACGGCCTGGACCTGGTACCGCGCATCAAGAAGCTGCGGCCGGACCTGCGGGTCATCGTCATGAGCGCCCAGAGCACCCTGATGACGGCGGTGAAGGCCAACGAGCGCGGGGCCTTCGACTACCTGCCCAAGCCCTTCGACCTGAAGGAGCTGGTGGACGTGGTGGGCCGGGCCCTGGAGGCGCCCAGGGAAGGCATCGTGCCCGGCGGCGCCGGTCCGCGCGAGGAGCACCTGCCGCTGATCGGCCGGTCCTCGGCCATGCAGGAGATCTACCGCACCCTGGCGCGGCTCATGTCGACGGACCTGTCGGTGATGATCACCGGCGATTCCGGCACCGGCAAGGAACTGGTGGCCCGGGCCCTGCACGACTATGGCAAGCGCCGCGAGCGGGCCTTCGTGGCCATCAACATGGCGGCCATCCCCCGCGACCTGATCGAAAGCGAGCTGTTCGGCCACGAAAAGGGCGCCTTCACCGGCGCCACCTCGCGCAGCACCGGCCGCTTCGGCCAGGCCCAGGGCGGCACCCTGTTCCTGGACGAGATCGGCGACATGCCGCCCGAGGCCCAGACCCGGCTGCTGCGGGTGCTGCAGGAAAACGAATACACCACCGTGGGCGGCGCCACGCCGATCCGCGCCGACGTGCGCATCATCGCCGCCACCCACCGCGACTTGAAACAGCAGATCCGCCAGGGCCTGTTCCGCGAGGACCTGTACTTCCGCCTGAACGTGGTGCCCATCCGCCTGCCGGCCCTGCGGGCCCGCACCGAGGACATCCCGGAACTGGTCAACCACTTCCTGACCCAGGCGGCGGCCGAGGGCCTGCCGTGGAAGATCATCGATCCGGCGGCCATGGAGCGGCTGAAGACCTACCACTGGCCCGGCAACGTGCGCGAGCTGGAAAACCTGGTGCGGCGCCTGGCGGCGCTCCATTCCGGCGAGGTGATCGGCGTCGAGGTGGTGGAGGCGGAACTGGCCGACCTGACCACGGCGCCGCCGGCGGCGGAGGAGGGGGAGGGCCTGTCCCAGTCCATCGAACGCCACCTGGACGCCTATTTCACCGCCCACGGCAACGGCCTGCCGCCGCCCGGCCTGTACGACCGGGTGCTGAAGGAGCTGGAAAAGCCCCTGATCACCCTGACCCTGAAGGCCACCCGGGGCAACCAGGTGCGGGCCGCCGACGTGCTGGGCCTGAACCGCAACACCCTGCGCAAGAAGATCCGCGACCTGGACATCCCCGTGATCCGGGGCGGGCGCTGAACCATGGCCGGGACGGCACCGTCCACCCGCAGACTCTGGCTGAGGTTCCGCATCTGGGCGCGCAAGGTGCGCCTGACCCGCAAGATGGCCTTCGCCGTTTCGTTCGCCGCCTTCGCCGCCGGGCTGGCCACCCTGGCCTCGCTGACCGGCGGCTCGGCCTCGTCGGGGCCCACGCCGAAAACGCTGATCAGCCTGCTGTTCCTGGACGTGATCCTGCTGGTCATCCTGGGCGGCATGGTGGCCTGGCGCATCGCCGTCATCTGGGCCGAGCGACGGCGCGGCCAGGCGGGTTCCGGCCTGCACGTGCGGTTCATCCTGTTCTTCACCCTGGTGGCCGGGGCGCCGGCCGTGCTGGTGGCCGTGTTTTCGGCGCTGTTCATGCACTTCGGGGTGCAGATCTGGTTCAGCGAGCGCATCCAGACCACGGTGGAGAACGCCGCCGCCATCGCCGACGCCTATCTGCAGGAACACCGCCACAACATCCTGGCCGA
The DNA here is from genome assembly GCA_020446745.1 of Rhodobacterales bacterium. Taxonomy (GTDB): domain Bacteria; phylum Pseudomonadota; class Alphaproteobacteria; order Rhodospirillales; family JACKKN01; genus JAGREA01. Next base: position 2,859 of record JAGREA010000038.1, read on the forward strand.
CATCTCGGCCATGGCCAACGACCTGAACCGCGACGCCGCGGCGCTGATCCGCAACCCCTACCGCTTCAACCAGGTGCTGACCGGCCAGTCGCGCCTGCGGTCGCTGACCGAGGCCATCGTCACCGACAGCACCGGCAAGGTGCTGGCGCGTTCGAACCTGAGCCTGGCCCTGCAGTTCGACCTGGTGCCGACCGAGGCCCTGGCCAAGGCCGACAGCGGCGAGATCGTCACCCTGACGTCGGAAACGGACGACCGGGTGCGCGCCGTGATCAAGCTGAACCGGTTCGTCGATGCCTACCTGATCGTCGGCCGGTTCGTGTCGGCCCGGGTGCTGGACAACATCGAATCCACCCGTTCGGCGGTGCACGAATACCGCCAGCTCGAACAGCGCCGCGACACCATCCTGATCACCTTCGTGATGATCTTTGCCGTCACCGCCGTGCTGCTGCTGCTGGCCGCGGTGTGGATGGGCATGTCCATGGCCAGCCGCCTGACCCAGCCCCTCAGCAGCCTGATCCTGGCCGCCGGGCGGGTCAGCGAGGGCGACCTGGCGGCGCGGGTGGAGGCCAGCAACGCGCCCGACGAGATCGGCAGCCTGGGCCGCGCCTTCAACCGCATGACCACCCAGCTGCGCAGCCAGCAGCAGGGCCTGATCGACGCCAACCGGGAACTGGACGAGCGGCGCCGGTTCACGGAAACGGTGCTGGCCGGCGTGTCGGCCGGCGTGGTGGGGCTGGATGCCGAAGGGCGCATCACCCTGCCCAACCGGTCGGCCACGGAACTGCTGGGCCGCGACCTGGAGGCCCGCCTGGGCCACCCCCTGGCCGATGCCGTGCCCGAGATGGCGGCCATCGTCGCCGATTGCCTGGCCAAGCCCGACCGCCTGCACCAGTCGGAGGTGCGCCTGCACCGGGGCGGCCGCGCCCTGACCCTGCTGGTGCGCATGGCCGCCGAGCGCCTGGAAGGCGAGATCATCGGCTTCGTGGTCACCTTCGACGACGTGACCGAGCTGCTGGCGGCCCAGCGCCAGGCCGCCTGGGCCGACGTGGCCCGGCGCATCGCCCACGAGATCAAGAACCCGCTGACCCCCATCCAGCTTTCCGCCGAGCGCCTGAAGCGCCGCTACCTGTCGGAAATCCAGTCGGACCCGGAAACCTTCACCACCTGCACCGACACCATCGTCCGCCAGGTGGGCGACATCGGCCGCATGGTGGACGAATTCTCGTCCTTCGCCCGCATGCCCCAGGCCGAGATCAGGGCCGAGGACCTGTCGGCCCTGTGCCGTGACGCCCTGTTCCTGGAACGCAACCGCCACGCCGGCATCGATTACGACCTGGACCTGCCCGACGCCCCCCTGACGGCCCATTGCGACCGCCGCCAGATTTCGCGCGCGTTGACCAACCTGCTGAAGAACGCCACCGAATCGGTCGAGGGGCGGGACCGGCCGGCCGACGGATCGGCGCTGCCCAAGGGCCGGGTGTCCCTGTCGGCCCGGCGCCAGGCGGACTCCAGCCTGGTGCGGATCGAGGTGTCCGACAACGGCCGCGGCCTGCCCGAGGGCGACCGGGAACGGCTGGTGGAACCCTATGTCACCACGCGGCGCAAGGGCACCGGCCTGGGCCTGGCCATCGTGAAGAAAATCATGGAAGACCACGACGGCGATCTGGTACTTGAGGACCAGGAAGGCGGTGGCGCGCGAATCGTCCTGACGTTCCGAGACGCCGGTGCGGGCGCCGATCAGGAACCCGGCCAGGAATCCGGTCAGGAACCCAGCCAGGAATCTGGCCAGGACACCGCCGACGGCCCAGAACCTTCACCGCCGCCGCAGGATCGACGCATCGCCCATGGTCAGTAACGCCCCCGCCGTCTCCTCCGAGGTGCTGATCGTCGATGACGAGGCGGACATCCGCTTCATCACCGCCGGCATCCTGGAAGACGAAGGCTTCCGCACCCGCCAGGCGGCCAACGCCGCCGAGGCCCTGTCGGCCGTGGCGGCGCGGCGGCCGTCCCTGGTGCTGCTGGACATCTGGCTGCAGGACAGCCACCTGGACGGCCTGGGCATCCTGGATGCCCTGCGCCAGGACCACCCGGACCTGCCGGTGGTGATGATGAGCGGCCACGGCACCATCGAAACGGCCGTCACCGCCATCCGCAAGGGGGCCTACGACTTCATCGAGAAGCCGTTCCAGACCGACCGCCTGCTGGTGCTGGTGGCCCGGGCCATGGAGGCGGCGCGCCTGAAGCGCGAGAACATCGAACTGCGCCGGCGCACCGGCGGGCCGGTGCACATGATCGGCCAGTCGGCGGCCATGCAGCAGGTGCGCCAGGCCGTGCAGCGGGTGGCCCCGGCCAATTCCCGGGTGCTGATCACCGGCCCCGCGGGGTCGGGCAAGGAGGTGGTGGCCCGCGCCCTGCACGACCTGTCGCGCCGGGCCTCGGGCCCCTTCGAGGTGCTGAACTGCGCCTCCATGGAGCCCGACCGCATGGAAGTGGAGCTGTTCGGCACGGAATCCCCGCCGTCGCCCGACGTGCCGCGCAAGGTGGGCACCTTCGAGGCGGCCGACGGCGGCACCCTGTTCCTGGACGAGGTGGCCGACATGCCCCTGGAAACCCAGGGCAAGATCGTGCGCGTGCTGCAGGACCAGCATTTCGAACGGGTGGGCGGCGGCAGCCGCGTGCAGGTGGACGTGCGGGTGGTGGCGGCCTCGTCGCAGAACCTGACCGACGCCATCCGCGAAGGCCGGTTCCGCGACGACCTGTTCTATCGCCTGAGCGTGGTGCCCA
>JAGREA010000317.1 GCA_020446745.1 Rhodobacterales bacterium
CCCCCCATGGGCGCCCGCCGGGCGGCGGAGTATAGACCCCATGGCCGGGCCTGTTAACCACCGCGCATGCGTCTTGACCCAGGGGCACCGGACCGTCACGCTGGCGCCATGAAACCGTCCCTGTTCCATCGTCGTCAGGTGCTGAAGGGCGGCCTGGCCGCCGGATTGACGGCCGGATTGGCCGCCGTGCTGCCGGTGCCGCCGGCCCGGGCCGCGACCCCGCCGACCCTGCGCCCGGCGCCCCGGTCCGTGGCCCTGCTGGGGGCCGGCGAGCCGCCCACCGACGTGTGGGCCTATGGCGACGTGCCGGGCCCGGTGCTGCGCCTGAAGCGCGGCGCCGAGGCGACGATCCGGGTGGAAAACGCCCTGCCCGAGCCCACCACCGTGCACTGGCACGGCCTGCGCATCGCCAACGCCATGGACGGGGTGCCGGAGCTGACCCAGGCTCCCATTCCCCCCGGCGGCGCCTTCACCTACCGCTTCACCCCGCCCGACGCCGGCACCTTCTGGTACCACCCCCATGTGCGCAGCGCCGTGCAGGTGGGCCGGGGCCTGTACGGCGCCCTGGTGGTGGACGAGGACGCCCCGCCGCCCGTGGACCGCGACCAGGTGTGGGTGCTGGACGACTGGCGCCTGACCGACGAGGCGGCCATCGCCGAACCCTTCGGACACATGATGGACCTGACCCACGCCGGGCGCCTGGGCAACGTGCCCACCCTGAACGGCCGCCTGGTGGAAACGGTGCCGGCCCGGGCCGGCGAGCGCTGGCGCCTGCGTTTGGTGAACGTGGCCAACGCGCGGATCATGGCCCTGCGCTTCACCGGCCATGCGCCCACGGTGATCGCCCTGGACGGCCACCCGGTGGCCCCCCACGCCCCGGCCGAGGGACGCATCCTGCTGGGCCCGGGCATGCGGGCCGACGTGATATTGGACCTGACGGGCGAACCCGGATCCGCCCACGCCGTGGTGGACGACTTCTACCCCCGCCAGGCCTATCGGGTGGTGGACCTGGCCTACGGCCCCGAACCGGCGGTGCGCCAGGATGCCGCGCCGCTCCCGACGTTGGCCGCCAACTCCCTGGCCGAACCGGACCTGGCCAAGGCCAGGCCCCTGGACCTGACCATCACCGGCGGCGCCATGGGCACCCTGCGCCAGGCGGTGTTGAAGGGCGAGTCCCTGGATATCCGCGCCCTGGTGCAGAAGGGCAAGGCCTGGGCCCTGAACGGCGTGGTGGCCGACGGCATGAAGATGCCGCCCCTGTTCACCCTGGACCGGGGCCAAAGCTATGTGATGCGGCTGGTCAACGACACCGGCTGGCCCCACCCCATGCACCTGCACGGCCACGCCTTCCGCATCCTGCGCCAGGGCGGAAAGGACGTGCCCCACCGGCCCTGGGCCGACACGGTGCTGCTGGCCGCCCGGGGCACGGCCGATATCGCCCTGGTGGCCGACAATCCCGGCGACTGGCTGTTCCACTGCCACATCCTGGAGCACCACCAGGCGGGCATGGCCTGCGTGGTGCGGGTGGCTTGACCTTCCAGCGCGTGGAAGGGCGACAACGGCCGGACCACCCCCGCCCACAACACCGGACCCGCCATGCCCTCAAGGACTTACGTGATCGGAACCGTCGCCGCCTGCGCCGTCGTGGGGGTGATCGTGTGGGGATACGCCGGGGCCCTGACCAGCCCCCTGGCGGCCATCGACCCCACGGACCCGGCCCAGGTGGCCCGGGGCCAGGCGGTCTATGGCCAGCACTGCGCCGAATGCCACGGCGCCAACCTGGAAGGGCAGCCCGACTGGCGGGTGCGCCAGGCCGACGGCACCCTGCCGGCGCCGCCCCACGACGCCAGCGGCCACACCTGGCACCACGACGACGCCCTGCTGTTCGATTACACCAAGCGCGGCGGCCAGGTGCGCATGCCCGAAGGGGTGACCAGCGGCATGCCGGCCTTCGGCGAGGTGCTGGCCGACGCCGACATCGCCGCCGTCCTGACCTATATCAAAAGCCGCTGGCCGGCCCAGGTGCTGGCCCGCCAGGAAAGCCTGAACCGGAAGTGATGGCCGAAGGGACGCCTACTTGCCGTCCAGCAGGCCCTTGAAGAAGTCCACGGTCTGGCCGTACTTCTCCTTCACCCAGGGCTTGGCGGCGTCGTAGCCGGCCTCGGTCTCGCAGGCGGCGCGCTTGCCGGCGCACAGGGTTTCGCACCCGGCGGCGGCCGGGTTGGGGTTCTTGCCGTCGGACGGATTGTTGCGCGCGCACTCGTTGACGCAGGCGCCATAGGCCTGGGCGCAGTCCTGCAGGGTCACCGTATCGGCGGCGGCGGCCGGCTGGGCGGCGGCCAGCAGCAGGGCCAGGGCGGCCCCGGCGAATATTGAACGGATCATGGGTCGGGTTCTCCCACCTGTGTTCGGAACTCCGACTGTGGCATGGACGACCGGCCAAACAAAGGGCCGATGGACGTCAATCGTCGGGGATCAATCATCCGGGATCAGCCGCAGGGCGCGGACGGCCACGGCGTCGGTGCCGTAGCCCAGGGCGTCGTAGAAGCCGGCCACGGCATCGTTGCCGCCGCGGATCATCAGGTTGATCTTCGGACAGCCCATCGCCTTCAGGTCCGCCGCCACCCGGTCCATGAGCCGCCGCCCCAGGCCGGTCCGCCGGGCCTCGGGGTGGACCGCCAGATAGTAGACCCAGCCCCGGTGCCCGTCGTACCCGGCCATGGCCGCGCCGACCACCCGGCCGTCGCGTTCGGCCACCAGGAACAGGTCGCGCTGCACGTCCAGCTTGCGCCGGATGTCCTTCACCGGGTCGTTCCACGGCCGGGTCAGGCCGCAGGCGTGCCACAGGGCGATCACCGCCGGTTCGTCGGCTTCCTCGAACCGGCGCAGGATCACCCCGTCCGATGGCATCTATTCGACCGTGACGCTCTTGGCCAGGTTGCGCGGCTGGTCCACGTCGGTGCCCTTGTAGACCGCCGTGTGGTAGGCCAGAAGCTGCACCGGAATGGCGTACAGGATGGGCGCCACGAAGGGGTCCACCGTCGGCAGCTCGATGGTCGCCGCCGCCATGTCGCCCAGCTTTTCCACCCCCGCCGCGTCGGACATGAAGATCACCCGCCCGCCCCGGGCGATGACCTCCTGCATGTTCGAGGCCGTCTTGTCGAACAGGTTGTCCGACGGCGCGATCACGATGATCGGCACCGTCTCGTCAATCAGCGCGATGGGGCCGTGCTTCATCTCGCCGGCGGCATAGCCCTCGGCGTGGATGTAGCTGATCTCCTTCAGCTTCAGGGCCCCTTCCAGGGCGATGGGATAGCCGGTGCCCCGGCCCAGGTACAGCACGTCGCGGCGTTCCGCCACCTCGTGGGCCAGCTCGGCCAGCTTCTCGTCGTGGATCAGCACGTCGTTGGCGCGGGACGGCACCTCGGTCAGGGCCTGGCACAGGGCCTGTTCCCGGGCCCGGTCGATGGCGCCCCGGGCCGAGGCCATGCCGATGACCAGGCAGGCCAGGGCCGAAAGCTGGGTGGTGAAGGCCTTGGTGGAGGCCACGCCGATTTCCGGCCCGGCCTGGGTCAGCAGGGTCAGGTCGGCCTCGCGGGCCATGGAGCTTTCGGGCACGTTGGCCAGCACCACGATGGACTGCTCCTGGGCCTTGGCGTAGCGCAGGGCGGCCAGGGTGTCGGCCGTCTCGCCGGACTGGGAGATGAACAGCGCCATGCCGCCGGCCGGCATGTCGGCGCCCCGGTAGCGGAATTCCGAGGCGATATCCACCTCCACCGGCAGGCGCGCCACCTGCTCGAACCAGTACTTGGCCACCAGCCCGGCGTAGAACGAGGTGCCGCAGGCGACGATGGTCACCTTGCTGACCCGGGTCGGGTCGAAGGGCATCTTGGGCAGGGTCACCACCTGGTTCCAGGGGTTCAGCATGGTGTGCAGGGTGTCGCCGATCACCGCCGGCTGCTCGTAGATCTCCTTCAGCATGAAGTGGGGGAAGTTGCCCTTGCCGATCATGGCGCCGGAGGTGGCGGTCAGCTTCACCTCGCGCTCCACCACGGCGTCGGTCTCGTCATGGACCACGGCGTCGTTGGCCGAAACCTCCACCCAGTCCCCTTCCTCCAGATAGCAGATGCGGCTGGTCAGGGGCGCCAGGGCCAGGGCGTCGGAGCCCAGGTACATCTCGCCGTCGCCGAAGCCCACGGCCAGGGGGCTGCCGCGCCGGGCGCCGATCATCAGGCCGTGGTGCTGGGCGAACAGGATGGCCAGGGCGAAGGCCCCGTCCAGGCGCTTCAGGGATGCCGCCACGGCGTCCTTGGGCTCCAGGCCCTGGTCCAGGTAGTGGCTGACCAGGTGCACCACCACCTCGGTGTCCGTCTCGGTCTCGAAGTTGTGGCCCTCGGCCGACAGCTCGCGGCGCAGGTCCTGGTAGTTCTCGATGATACCATTGTGGACCAGCACCACCTTGCCGTCGGAATGGGGGTGGGCGTTGGCCTGGGTCGGTGCCCCGTGGGTGGCCCAGCGGGTGTGGCCGATGCCGATGGTGCCCGGGATGGGGTTGGTCTCGATCAGCTTCTGCAGGTTGACCAGCTTGCCCTCGGCCCGGCGCCGGTCGATGCCGCCGTTGACCAGGGTGGCCACGCCGGCCGAGTCGTAGCCCCGGTATTCCAGACGCTTCAGGCCGTCGATGAGCAGCGGCGCCACGTCGTTCTTGCCGATGATTCCGATGATCCCACACATGGTTCTGGTCCTTTTTCGCGGCCCCTTGCGGGCCCTTTAAGACTTGTTCTTCAGTGCCGCCAGGCGGGCCTTCTCGGCCGCCCGGCGCTCGCGGAAGGCCTTGGCCCAGCCCTCGATCCCCACCTGCTTGGCCCGGGTCACGGCCAGGGTGTCGGCGGGCACGTCCTTGGTCACCACGCTGCCGGCGCCGACGATGGCGCCGTCGCCCACCTTCACCGGCGCCACCAGGGCGGTGTTGGAACCGATGAAGGCCCCGGCGCCGATGTCGGTGTGGCTTTTCAGGAAGCCGTCGTAGTTGCAGGTGATGGTGCCGGCGCCGATGTTGGCCTCGGCGCCCACGCGGGCGTCGCCGATGTAGGTCAGGTGGCTCACCTTGGCGCCCCGCTCCACGGTGGCCTTCTTGATCTCGACGAAGTTGCCGATCTTGGCGCCCTCGCCGATCATCGCCTGGGGCCGCAGGCGGGCATAGGGGCCCACCTGGGCGTTGGCCGCCACGGCCGCCCCCTCGATGTGCGAGAAGGCCTTGATGGTGACCCCCTCGCCGATGGTCACGCCCGGCCCGAACACCACGTTGGGCTGGATCACCGTGTCGCGGCCCACCTGGGTGTCGTGGCAGAAGTGCACGGTGGCCGGGTCGATCAGGGTCACGCCGCTGTCCATCATGTAGCGGCGCAGGCGTTCCTGGACGATCCATTCGGCGTCGGCCAGCTCGGCCCGGGAATTGATGCCCAGCAGCTCCTGCTCGTCGCCCTCGACGAAGGCGCAGGTGCGGCCGTCGGCCCGGGCGATGGCGATGATGTCGGTCAGGTAGTATTCGCCCTTGGCGTTGTCGTTGCCCACCCGGTCGATGAGCGACCACAGGACCGACCCGTCGATGGCCATGACGCCCGAGTTCACCAGGTCGATGGCCCGCTGGTCGTCGGTGGCGTCCTTGTATTCCACGATCTCCAGCAGGCCGCCCTGGGCATCCGTCACCAGGCGGCCGTAGGCGCCGGGGTCGTCGGGCCGGAAGCCCAGCACCACCACCGCCGGGTTGGCGGCCGAATGGCGCATGGCCAGCATGGCTTCCAGGGTGTCGGCGGTGATCAGCGGCGTGTCGCCATACAGCACCAGCACGTCACCGGCGAAATCCCCCAGCACCGGGCGGGCGGCGGCCACGGCATGGCCGGTGCCCAGGCGCTCGACCTGCACCGCCGTTTCCCGGGGCGCCACGGCCTTGGCCACGCCTTCCATCTCCTCGCCGATCACGCAGACGGCGCGGGCGGCGCCGATCTGGTCCACGGTGTCGATCAGGTGGCTGATCATGGGCCGGCCGGCCAGGGGGTGCATGACCTTGGGCAGGGTGGACTTCATGCGGGTGCCAAGGCCCGCGGCAAGGATGATGGCGGCGGTCTGGGTCTCGCTCATGGCTCGCTTTCTGTCGATTCGATGCGGGGGACCTGAAAGGGGGGGCCTGAAGGATCGGCCTGAGGGGTCTGGCGGAATGGTCTGGGCGGTGGGGAATCCGTTTGCGATGACAAGGCGCTACGGGGCGACATTGCCCTGGCCAGGAACCTTGCCACAGGGGATTGGGCCCGCCAAGTCAAACCTTGTTTCCGATTGCGACAAGCGCCCCCGGTTGCCCTTATCCGACACAGGCCCTACATACTTTCCAAGCCCGTCCAACCTTCCAGTTCAAGAACCAAGAACGAACCCAAGGACCCCGTCCATGACCGACTCCTCCCCCGCCGCCGCCACCGCCCCCGAGTCCCCCCTCAAAGCCGTCGTCTTCGACCTGGACGGCACCCTGATCCACAGCGCGCCGGACCTGCAGCTGGCGGTGAACCGCCTGCTGGCCGAGGAAGGCCGGCCCGACCTGGACCTGATGGCCGTGACCCTGATGATCGGCGACGGCGCCCGCAAGCTGGTGGAGCGCGCCTTCGAGGCCACCGGCGAACCGGCCCCCGACGCCGACCTGGACGCCCTGACGGACCGCTTCCTGGGCCATTACGAGGGCAAGGCGGCCGACAACACCCGCCCCTTCCCCGACACCGAGGCGACGCTGGAGGCCCTGCGCGCCGCCGGCCTGCGCCTGGGGGTGTGCACCAACAAGCCCCACGCGGCGACGGTGGAGATTCTGGAGGCCCTGGGCCTGGCCGGTTATTTCGACGCCGTGGTGGGGGGCGATTCGCTGGACGGGGTGCGCAAGCCCGACCCGCGCCACCTGATGGCCGTGGTGTCGGCCCTGGGCGCCGGGCCCGGCGAGGCGGTGATGGTGGGCGACAACGCCAACGACGTGGCCGCGGCCCGGGCGGCGGGGCTGCCGGTCTATGTGATGTCCTACGGCTACACGCGCATTCCCTCGGCCGAACTGGGCGCCGACGGGGTGCTGGACGGCTTCGCCCAGATTCCGGGTGCCATCGGCGTGGCCCGAGGGGCCCCTTGACAGGCCGGTCCGCCGCCCCTTATATGACGCCTCCCTTGCGGGACAAGGGCGCGTAGCTCAGCGGGAGAGCACTGTCTTCACACGGCAGGGGTCGCTGGTTCAATCCCAGCCGCGCCCACCATTTTCCTCCTGGAAAATCAGCGGACTAACTCGGGATCAATCGGTGTGCTCCGAACCGATTGTGCCCAAATCGTGCCCGATGCCGTTGAGGGCCGCGATGGCCCGTTCCTGGTAGTCGGGCGCGAGGTGCGCGTAGCGCTGGACCATGGACACGGTCTTGTGCCCGGTCAGGTGCATGACCTCATAGAGCGGAATACCCTTCTGTACCAGGCGTGAGGCGAAGGTGTGCCGCAGGTCGTGGAACCGCAGGTCCTCGATGCCGGCCTGCTCGCGGGCCGAGTCGAAGGCGTGCTTGAGGTCGCGGAATGGCCGGCCCCTATAGGTGAACACCGGTCCGTCGGGCTTTGGTCCCTGCGCAACAAGAACGGCTCGTGCGCGGTCCGTCAGGCGGATGGACCGGTCCTCACCGTTCTTGGTTTTCACGAAGATCACCCGGCCTTGGTTGAGGTCCACGTTCCGCCAGTCCAGGGTCAACAGTTCCGACCGCCGGCCGCCCGTATCGAGGGCGAAGGCGATCAGTGGTCGAATGTGATCCGCCGCCGCCGAAAGCAACCGGGCTTCCTCGTCCAGGGTGAGCCAACGGACCCGCCCCGGCAGCTTGCGCAGTTTCGGAAAGGGCGGCACAGCGGCCATCTTCTCTTCCCGATGGGCCTTGTTGAGGATCGCCTTCAGGGTCGCCAGGTCCTTCTGGACCGTACCTTCCCGAACCTCCGCCAGACGGTCGTCGGCGAAGTCCTGAATGAGTCCCGGGTTGAAAGCGTTCAAGGTCTTGTCCCCGAACCGGTCCAGCAGCAGTTGGAGCCGGTAGCGGGTGCTGGCGGCATAGCCTTCCGGGTTCTGGCGCTGCTTCTCGGCACCATAGCGCAGCAGGGCATCGCGGAAGGGAACGTCGGGGATCACGCCGAAGTGCCGTTCCATGAAGGTCTCCTGCTGCCATTTGGCGGCCAAGGCCTGGGCTAGGTCCTTATCGTCAGTCCCAGTGCTCTTGCGGTATCGGCGGCCGCCTTGGTCGTTCCAGGTGGCCCACCAGTTGGGCGAGCCTTTGCGTTTGTAGAGTCGCATGTTTGCCGTCTCCTCTGTGTCTCAGAGGTTCGGGCGTTGTCGCGGCGCTTATTCTGATCGGCGTGAGCAACGATATCAACGATGTCCCACCGCCGGCTGCGCGGCCCGAGGTTTACGTAAGGGATGTCCAGGGCCACGAAGGTATCGACGGACAGGCCAAGCCACGTGGCCGCTTCCTCGCGGCTCAGGTAACGTCTCGGCGGCATTGGTGCGTCGGTCATCCACTTGCCCCTTACTTCGGTCGTTCAGGTAAGGGCAGTGTTGGCCGACGATGCCGGTCCGGGGAAGGCCCGCTTAGCTTAGCGGAATCGCTCGCACCCAAACCTGCCCCGACGGACCAAATCGGCGACTCCGTCCCGTTACCTATAGGGGATTCACCGGTTGGCGAATCGTTGAGCGGAGGATGAAGGCAGAGGCAAGGCCGGCACCACCACGTTACGTATACGTTACGTGTCAGTCAGGAAAATGCAGGGTGATGAACTTTTTTTGGGCCGCACGTAACGTGACGTGAGATTGACCCGAATGGATTGCCACTTATGATACTGAAAACGGATAGGAATTGCGTGCCTTGAGGGGGGCGTGTTGACCGGGCTCATACCATGCCGCTGGAAATGGCCCGCTTGTTGGACGGTGCCATGTGGCTTTCACGTGCCCATGGCAAATCAGATGGGGAAGTCCGCCAGCCGGACGGCTTACACTGCCTCCCCCCTGTACCGATGACGATTTGGAAATGCCCTATGGCCAAGCGAACAAAAAAGCAGGCGTCCGGCAACGGTGCGAACCTCGGGTTCGAGGCGCAGCTTTGGGCGGCGGCGGACAAGCTGCGCGGCAACATGGAGCCATCCGACTACAAGCACGTCGCCCTGGGCCTGATCTTCCTTAAGTACATCTCCGATGCCTTCGAGGCCAAGCACGCCGAGCTGTTGAAGGAGGACCTGGCCGACGCGGAGGACCCCGAGGAATACTTGGCCGAAAACGTCTTCTGGGTGCCCAGGGACGCCCGCTGGTCCCACCTTCGGGCCCGGGCCAAGCAGTCGACCATCGGCAAGGACATCGACGACGCCATGCTGGCCATCGAGGCCAGCAACGCCTCGCTGAAGGGCGTCCTGCCCAAGGACTATGCCCGCCCGGCCCTCAACAAGGTCATGCTGGGCGAACTCATCGACCTGGTGAGCGGCATCGGCATGGCCGAGGCCGCCGACCGGTCGCGCGACATCCTGGGCCGGGTCTATGAATACTTCCTGGGCGGCTTCGCCGGGGCCGAGGGCAAGCGGGGCGGCGAGTTCTACACGCCCCAGTCCGTCGTCCGCCTGCTGGTGGAGATGCTGGAACCCTACCGGGGCCGGGTTTACGACCCCTGCTGCGGCTCCGGCGGCATGTTCGTGCAGTCGGAAAAGTTCGTCGAGCAGCACGGCGGGCGCATTGGCGACATCGCCATCTATGGGCAGGAAAGCAACTACACCACCTGGCGGCTGGCCAAGATGAACCTGGCCGTGCGCGGCATCGACGCCGACATCCGCTGGAACAACGAAGGCAGCTTCCACAAGGACGAACTGCCGGACCTGAAGGCCGACGTCATCCTGGCCAATCCGCCCTTCAACATCTCCGACTGGGGCGGCGAGCGGCTGCGCGAGGACGCCCGCTGGGCCTTCGGCATACCGCCCGCGGGCAACGCCAACTTTGCCTGGCTTCAGCACATCCACCACCACCTGGCGCCCAACGGCACGGCCGGCGTGGTGCTGGCCAACGGTTCCATGTCGTCCGGCCAGTCCGGCGAGGGCGACATCCGCCGCGCCATGGTGGAAGGCGACGTGGTGGACTGCATGATCGCCCTGCCCGGCCAGCTTTTCTATTCGACCCAAATCCCCGCCTGCTTGTGGTTCCTGGCCCGCAACAAGAACCCCGGCAACGGCTGGCGCGACCGGCGTGGCGAAGTGCTGTTCATCGATGCCCGCAAGCTCGGCCACCTTGTCGACCGCACGCGCAAGGAGTTCGACGATGCCGAGATCGACGGGATCGCCGCCATCTATCATGCCTGGCGGGGCGAGCCCGGCGCGGACGCCTACGAGGACGTGCCGGGCTTCTGCATGGCCGCGACGCTGGAGGAGATCGGGGGGCACAACCACGTTCTGACACCGGGGCGCCATGTCGGGGCTACGGCGGCGGAGGCCGACGACGTGCCCTTCGAGGAGCGGTTCGCGGAGCTGAAGGAGACGCTGGCGGAGCAGTTCGCCAAAGCGGAGGAGCTGAGCGCCCTCATCCAGACAAAGCTGGAGGAGGTCGGCACACGTGGATGATTGGATCGAAACCACACTAGGCGAAGTTTGTACCAAGATCACCGATGGGGCGCACCACAGCCCAAAATCAGTTGAGGGTGGGTTGCCCA
>JAGREA010000318.1 GCA_020446745.1 Rhodobacterales bacterium
GTCCACGTCCTCGGGCGATACGGGGGCCTCGTGGATGTTGGGGAACTCGCTGACGCCGGTCAGCGGATCCTTGCGCTTGTCCAGGTTCTTTTCCCGGGCCGCGAAGGCGGCGTCCAGGGTCTGGCCGATCCAGCCCGAGGTCAGGGCCTGGGCCATGCCGCCCTTGCCCTCGATCTCCTGGAACAGGGCCCAGGCGGCGGTGCACAGATCGTCGGTCAGGTGTTCCGGGTACCAGGCCCCGCCGGCCGGGTCGATGACCCGGTGCAGGTTGGATTCCTCCTGCAGCACCAGCTGGGTGTTGCGGGCCATGCGGCGGCCCAGCTCGCCCGGTTCGCCCAGGGCGCTGTCGAAGGACAGCACGGTCACGCTGTCGGCCCCGCCCACGCCGGCGGCGAAGGCCGCCACGGTGGCCCGCAGCATGTTCACCCAGGGGTCGCGGCGGGTCAGCATGCGGTGCGCCGTTTCGGCGTTCACCACCATGCCGCGGGCGCCGTCGGAGGCCCCGCAGGCCTGGGTGACCCGGGCCCACAGGCGCCGCGCCGCGCGCAGCTTGGCGATGGACTGGAACTGGTTGCAGTCCACGGCCAGGGTGAAGGCGATCTGGCCGCAGGCGGCGTCGATGTCCATGCCGGCGGCGGTCAGGGCCCGCAGGTAGGCGACCCCCGTGGCCATGGCGATGGCCAGGTCCTGCGACGAGGTGGCGCCGGCCCCGTGGTAGGGGCGCGTATCCACCATCACCGACCGCACGCCGGGCCCGTAGGTGGCGGCCGTGGCGGCGGCCAGGGCCCCCAGGGCGGCCAGGGCGTCGTCCAGGCCCTGGGTCAGGGCGCCTTCGGCGGCCAGGGTGCCCAGGGGATCGGCGCCGAAGGTGCCGCGGGCGTCGCCGTCGGCGATGCCCCGGCGGCGCCACAGGGCGGCCATCAGGGCGGCCCCGGCGGCGAACGCGGCGCCCGGTTCCAGGCTGACCGGCGCGGCCACCAGATCGATGTCCTTCAGGGCCCGGTCCAGGTCGTCCAGGCGGTCGATGATCACGCCGTCCTCGCCGGTCAGGTCGCCGCCGGCGTCGCTGTCCAGGCCGCGGCGGGCGGCGGCGTGCAGGCGCAGGCGCAGCGAGGTGACGCCGCGTTCGATGTCGCGGCGGATCTCGGCGTTGCAGGTGCCCGGATCGGGGTGCAGGTGAAGCTGGCGCACGTCCCAGCCGGCGGTGGCGCCGGCGGCGCGGGCGCCGCGGGTGAAGGGCGCCGCGCCGGGAAAGCCCGAGGGGTCCCCCTCGCCCGGCCGGTCGCCGCGGCCGTACAGCGGCTGGATGGTGATACCGTCGTAGGTCCTGGAAACCAGCATCTTGTCGAACGGCGCACCCTTCAGCGCCTTGTCGACAAGGGACAGCCATTCATCGCGGCTGGGCGTGGGAAACTCGCCAGCCAACGGGAAAGTATCGCCGCTCATATCGTACAGCCCCTGTTCTAATGGATCACGGACCGGACCGAACCCCCCTGGGTCGGCTAAGCGGTGCGTCTTTCGCGCATCCTGTACGGCCCGGTGTCGTCCCCCTGTGTCGATTGACGTTACGTCAGGGGCCTGGGGCGGTCAAGAAACCGCCTGTAAATTTTTGCCGGGCCATACAACCTGGGCGTCAAAACGAGAAAAGCCCCTCCGCGCGGGAGGGGCTCTTCCGGGCCTTGGCCTGGAGGGCGCGGATCCGTCCGGGGGGAGAGTGACGGAGGCCGCGGGTCCAGGCGGGCTCAGTGGCGGGAGGTTCTTTTGATATTCTCACCCATCCACCAGACCAGGGCGCCACAGACGAACAGCGTCAAGATCCCCCCCACGATGAAGGAGGTCAGATGGCCGGTAAGGAGGACCATGGCCGACCCCTTGATCACGAACACCTCGATCAATGCCCAGATGACGAAGGGCATGAGCATGAACACCGGGATGAGGATGGGGAGAAAACGCATGACGACTTCCGACCGTGGAGGACCTGATCGGCCGATCATGCGCCGCCGCCGGCCGAAGCCGCATTGACAAATCGCAACGCCCCGCCGGGTTTTTCGGCGGGGCGTGGATGGCGTTTCTTGGGGTCCGGCGGACGAAGGACCGGACCCGTCTGCAGGGGGTGCGCGTCCTAATGCAGGGTGGCCACCAACAGGTCGTGGCGGTTGGCCGTGACCAGGACCTCGGCCATGGTCTCGGCGGTGTCCAGATAGGTGCCGTCGGCGGCGAACACGGCGTAGGCCACGCGCCCGTCAATGGCGAAGGGCTTGGCGTAGATGGCCTGTTCCACCGGCCACATGCTGCCCACGGTGCCGTCGAACGTTCGGTCCCGGGGGGCCGTTTCGGCGCTGAATTCGGTTTGGCGGGTCATGGGTGGTCTCCGTCCCGGTCAGTGGACCCGGCTCGACACGTGCCGGTCGAGCTTGTCGTCGGTGCGGCGCCAGGATTCGCCGGCCGACACCAGGCAGGAGGTTCCGTCGGGCGACGTGACCAGGATCGACCAGGTCCCGTACGGCGACGTGAAGATTTCGACCACCCGGCCCTCGTGGTCCAACCCCAGGGCCGTCTGCTTTTCCGCATGCTGGCTGGCCAGGGCGCCCACCAGGCGCGCCCGGTCGGCGCAGGGCTGGTCCAGGCCGGCCGAGCCGGGGGACAGGGCCAGGGCCGGCACGGACCAAAGGCCCAGCACTGCCAGGCCCAATACCGCCATGCCCAATACCGCCATTCCGTGAACCGCGGCCGCCGGCAGGGCCACGACAGTGGTCGATCGTCCGTCCATCGCTCCCTCCTTGTCCAATCGGTGCCGCGGCACGGGTTGAAGAATTCCACCGCGGCGGCGCGCGCCCGGTGGTCGGCAAACACAACTTCGATGGCACCATAAAAACATGGGAATGTTTCAAAACAATTCCCCAAACCCCTGAAAAGAGTTTCATTTGTTGCAGGGGTTTTCGATCAAGCCCTTATTTATCAAGGACTTGCCGAATGGACGTGGCCAGCTTCATACGGGTGTATGGCTTGCCGATCATCTTCACGTCCGATGCCAGCTGCCCGTCGGGCACCAGGTGGGTGGCCGGATAGCCCGAGGTGAACATGACCTTCAGGCCCGGCAGGCGCGCCTGCGCCGCGGCGCCCAGGTCCATGCCGTTCCAGGGGCCGGGCATGACCACGTCGGTGAACATCAGGTCGATGCGCTCGCCGGCGTCCAGCAGGTCCAGGGCCGCCTGGCCGTCGGCCGCCTCCAGCACCGTGTAGCCCAGGCCGCGCAGGGTCTCGACGGCCAGCAGGCGCACCCCGGCCTCGTCCTCCACCACCAGCAGGGTCTCGTGGCCGCCGGGCATGTCGTCGCCGGGATCGGCGGCGGCGGCCGGGTCGGCCGCCGCCCGCTGTTCGGGCGGCGGGGCCGGCAGGTACAGCACCACCGTGGTGCCCACGCCCACGGTGCTGTCGATCAGCACATAGCCCTTCGACTGCTTGACGAAGCCGTAGACCATGGACAGCCCCAGGCCGCTGCCCAGCCCCGACTTGTCGGTGGTGAAGAAGGGTTCGAAGGCCCGCACCACCACGTCCTTGGCCATGCCGGTGCCGGTGTCGCGCACGGCGATGCGCACGTATTCGCCGGGCAGGATGAAGTCCCCCTCCTCGGGCACGCCGCCCTGGCCCACCACCCGGTTGCTCAGGTCCACCGAGAACAGGCCGCCCGACGGCATGGCCTTGCGGGCGTTGACGGCCAGGTTGAGGATGGCGTTCTCGAGCTGCACCCGGTCGGCGTGAATGGCCCACAGGTCGCCGGTCACGTTGGTGCGGATCTCGATGTTCTCGTCCAGGGTCCGGCGCAGCAGTTCGATCATGCCCGACACCACGGCGCTGACGTCCAGCATTTCCGGCTTCAGGTACTGGCGCCGCGAAAAGGCCAGCAGCCGCTGGGTCAGTTCGGCGCCGCGCCGGCCGGCCTCCAGGCCCTTCTGGATCAGGCCGCGGGCCTTGGGGTTGTCCTCCAGCTTCTCTTCCAGGAACTCCAGGTTCCCCATGATCACGGCCAGGATGTTGTTGAAGTCGTGGGCCACGCCGCCGGTGAGCTGGCCCACGGCCTCCATCTTCTGGGCCTGGATCAGCTTCTGCTGGGTCTCCTTCAACTCGGTGATGTCGGTGCGCACGCCCACCACGCCGCCGTCGCCGGTGCGGTGCTCGCTCAGCAGGATCACCCGGCCGTCCTTCAGCTTCTGCTCCACGGGCTGGGACGGGCTGTGGTGGTGGGCCACCCGCTGTTCCAGCCAGGCGTCCTGGTCGTCCTCGGCGTCCGGGTACTGGCCCCGGGCGGCGGCGGCGCGCATCAGGTCGATGAACCGCACCCCGGGCACGATCAGGTCGTCGATCAGCGGGTGCATGTCGCGGAATTTCTGGTTGAAGATGACCAGGTGGCCCGAGGCGTCGTACAGCGAGAAGCCTTCCGAGATGTTCTCCAGGGCGTCGGTCAGCAGGCGCTGGGCGGCCACGGCGCGGACCTCGCTTTTCTGCAGGGCCTCCATGGTGCGCCGGGTGTCGGTCACGTCCCAACTCAGCAGGATCATCAGATCGTGGTCGGGCAGCGGGATGGACATGGCGTCCACCCGGCATTCCTCGCCGTCGCCGCGCAGCACCCGCACGTTCTCCCACCGCAGGTCCTCGGTGCCCTTGCTGGCCAGGTCGGCGTTCACCTGGCGGGCCATGACCTTGCGGTAGGGGGCATCGGGGAACACGGCGGAAAAGAAGGTGCGCAGGTCCGGCAGGTTTTCCGGCGCATGGCCATAGATGGTCTGGAAGGCCCGGTTCATGTACAGGAACCGGCCGTCGCGGATGGTGTGCAGCGCGAAGCCGATGGGCAGGTTGGCGGTGGCGGCCTCCAGCAGGTCCGACTTCTCCTTCAGGCGCTGCTCGCTGTCGCGGATGCGCCGGATCATGGTGTCGGTGACGCGGAAGAACAGCACCGTGCCGCCGGTGATGGAGAAGAAGGCGACGATGAACACCAGGCCCGCGGCGCGGATGAACGGCGCCCGCAGCGTGATGGTGTCCACCGTGGCCAGCACGCCCAGGCCCAGGCGGCCCAAGGGCGCGTAGGCGCCGATCACGTCGCCGCCGCGGGTGTCGGTGCCGGCCACCGGCCCGGCCGTGGTGCGGACCGGCAGGCCGGTGTTGCGCCACAGGCCGCCGGTGCCGGCGTCGGCCAGCAGCTCCACCGGCTGTTCCGGCGGCCGCTGCACGGCCTGAAACTGGGTCACGTTGGGGCGCACCAGCAGGAATTCCCCCTGCCCCACCAGGTTGGTGGTGCTGGCGTAGGCATCCCACAGGCGGGCCAGGGCCTGGTCCCGCGCCGCCGGGTCGGCCGGCAGGTCGGCGCCGCTCAGGCCGGCGATGTTCAGCACCAGGTGGGCCTGGCGCCGGGCCACGTCCTCCAGGCGCTGGTGTTCCTGGGCCACGGTGGCGCGGTAGGACATGCCCAGGGCGGCGCTGCCGATCAGCACGGCGATGGCCGTCATCACCATGACCAGCAGGAAGACCCGGCGCCGGTCGTCCGTTTCCCGCGCCTCGGCGTCCTGGGCCGGCCCCGGTTCGGGGGCCGTCAGGTCGGGAACGCGGTACTCGGTGCTGGCCTGGTCCATCAGCCTGCCCTTCCTGCGCCGCGGGGCGGGGGCGCGGGGAAGCCGGAAAGCGAACTACCCCCACCGAAGGTCCGATGAGGGTAGCTCCTTGCCTGGGTGGCGGCGGTGGGAGGGGGCGCCCCCCTGGCAATTTCCGTTCTCGAAATCCAGTGTATCCAGTGCGACTCATTCCCCGGACACGCGAAAATCCTATTCGCCGTCTGTTTCGAAACGATTTCCAATATCGGCTTTATTGTTTCAATTGTTTCAGTCATGGGGGCCGCCCCGGCGGCTTACCGCCATTCGACCGACGGACGAAAAATGTAACCGAGCCCTCGCGCCGTTTCGATGAACGACGGCTTGTCGGAAACCGGCTCGATCTTGCGCCGCAGGCGCATGACCTGGATGTCGATGGCGCGGTCGAAGGTTTCGCTTTCGCCGCCGGTCATGTCCAGGATCTGGTCGCGGCTGAGCACCCGGTTGGGGTGAGTCAGGAATACGGTCAGCAGGCGGTATTCGCCGGTGGTCAGGCGCACCTCGTCGCCGTCGGGGTCGAACAGCTTGCCGGCGGCGAAGTCCACGCGCCAACCCTCGAAGGTGGCGGTCTTGGTGGGCGGGCCCTCGTTGCTGACCACGGTGACCACGGCGCGGCGCAGCACGGCGCCGATGCGGGCCAGCAGCTCGCGGGCGCTGAAAGGCTTGGAAACGTAGTCGTCGGCGCCGATCTCCAGGCCCACGATGCGGTCCGTCTCGTCGTCGCGGCCGGTCAGCATGATGATGGGCACACGGGATTCGGCGCGGATCTCGCGGGCCAGGTCGAAGCCGGATTCCTCGGGCAGGTTCAGGTCCAGGACGATCAGGTCCACGTCCGTCTCGCCCATGACGCGGCGCATGGCCTGGCCGTTGGCGGCCGTGGTGACGCCATACCCGTGGTCCGACAGATACTCGCTTAGGAATTCGGTCAGACCCGGGTCGTCATCAACCACCAGGATATGCCGATCCATGCCAAAACCCCCGTCTCCAATCACCCCAAGGCATTATGGGCTTCCCGGGGAGGCCGGTCCACCCGAAACGGGCGGTCCGGCCTGGCCCCGGGAAGGCCCGGCCACGGGGGCCGCGGCACAACCCCACCGCGATCAGTTGCCCAACAGTCCCTTCAGGGCCTTGCCCGCCTTGTCGGCGCCGCCCTTCAGACCGTCGGTGACGGCACCGCCGCCGCCCTTGAGCTGTTCGGTGACCGCGCCACCACCCTCTTTCAGGGTGTCGCCGATGGCCCCGGCCTTGTCCTTCAGCCCGCCCAGGACCTCGTCCAGGTTCAGGGAACCGATGGCCGTGCCGATGCCCTGGGTCAGCTTGTCCATCACCTGCTTGGCCACCTCGGCCGGCGAGGCGCCGCCCTTGTCCTTGCCGATGTCGGTCAGGTGCAGGTCGGGCAGGTCGGCGCCCATGGACTTGCCCTGCAGCAGCGCCGCGCTGACGTTCACCCGGCCGCCGCGCACGTACAGGTTCTCGATCACCACCTTCTTGCCCTCGCCCGAGGACTCGCCGCTTCCGCCGCCGCCGGCCCCCAGGGACTTGGCATAGGCATCCACGTTGCGCTTCAGGGCATCGATGTTGCTGCCGCCGTCGCCCAGTTCGTAGGTGACCTGGGGCGACTGGATGACCACCTCCTTCACCACCACCGGGTCCGAGGTGATGCTGTCGGTGTCGATGACCAGCGAGATCTTGCCCAGGCGGAAGGCGGAATCGGTCTTGAAGCCGGCCGGATTGCCCACCACCAGGCCTTCCAGGTAGCCCGACCCTTCCGTGGCCGAGATGTCGGCCTTGTCCAGGGTCACCGAGGCCTTGGTGATTTCCGGGCCCATGGTTTCCACGGCCTGCTTGATCAGGTCGCCCAGGTTGGCCAGGACATAGCCCACGACGACCACCACCACCACGATGATCGCCAGAATGGCGCCACCACCAACTATCAGTCCTTTTTTCATCTTCGGGGTCCCCATCTCCTAATGCATTGGTTCGTCGAACGGTCCCGGGCGGCCGCGCCCGCGGCTTGCGGGTGCGCGAATCCGCACGGCCCCCCGTCAGGCTACGGGAATTCTCGTGCTGACGTCGGCATTGAAGCCACTATAATCGGGTCCGTCTGTGACGACCGTCGTGATTTCAGCAGTTTTTTTTGGTTTCATGGGGCCATGAGCCGTCTTGCCAACGTCCTAGTCGCCAGCGCCGACACCGCCCGCCAGGGCGTGCTGGTGGATATTCTGGCCGAAAACCAGTGTTCAGCCCTGGGCTGCGACACGGCCGACGAGTTGATGTCCCTGGCCCGGTCCACCCACCCGGACCTGATCCTGATCGACATGGCCGACCCGTCCATGGACGGCCTGGCCGTGGCCCGCAACCTGCGGGCCGAGGGCAGGCGGCCCGATTCGCCCATGCCGGCGGCGCCGATCATGGTCATCGCCAGCCAGCGCCGGGCCGACCTGTACGAGGACGCCCTGGCCATGGGGGTGGAGGACGTGCTGGTCGATCCCCTGGACGACGCCGAACTGATGTGTCGCATCTGGCCCCTGCTGCGCCTGTCCACCATCGCCACCGAGGTGGAAGGCCGCATCCGCGCCGCCACCGCCCTGGGCGCCGCCGTGCCGCCCGACGGCGACGACGGCAGCGACCTGCCCGGCAGCGTGCTGGTGCTGCGCGACACCGCCGTGACCCAGGAATCCCAGGTGCCCCTGCCCTACGGCGGCGGGTTCACCTTCGTCAGCGCCGTCAGCAACCGCGATGCCGAGCGCCTGCTCAGCAAGCAGGCCTTCGACGCCGTGGTCCTGGTGGCCGTGGACGGTGACGGGGCCGAGCGCATGCTGGCGTTCTGCGAGTTGTTGCGCTCCAAGCCCAACCTCTATGACCTGCCGGTGATCCTGATCGCCCCCAAGGCCGCCATCACCGACCGCAGCGACCCCTACTGGCGCGGCGTCACGCGCCTGGTCCTGGCGCCGGCGCCGCACCAGGAAATCGAATACGGCCTGTCCGGGCTGACGGCGCGCAAGCGGCGGCGCTGGTCCCTGCGCCGGGCCCTGGACCGCATCCGCGTGCCCGACCTGTGCGATCCGGTGACCAAGCTTTACGGCGAACCGTTCCTGCGCGCCAACCTGGGCATCCTGGTGGAGGACGCCCGCACCTGGCACCGGCGCCTGTCGCTGA